>JAPLSS010000955.1 GCA_026398515.1 Candidatus Sumerlaeota bacterium
GGCCTTCGGAAAGAAGCAACTGTTTCTGGTTCAATTCGACGGGCCGATTCAGCCGGAATGGCTGGAGAAGTTGTCGGCCGGCGGATTAACCCCCGCGCAGTACGCCCCCAATTTCGCCTACCTGGTCTACGGCGACCCGGCGCGCCTCGCCGGCGGCCAGGCCCCCGCCGAGGTCGTCTGGGCCGGCCCGTTGCGAGCCGCGGACCGCATCGACCCCGCGCTGCAACCGATCGCGCTGGCGGCGGCCCCGCCGGAGACCGTTCAGCCGGTCATTGTCCAGTACTTCGCCCTGGAGGACGCGCGGGAAACGGCCCAGGACCTTACGTTGTACGCCCTGACGCCCGTGCGCCCGGCCCGGGTCGGCAACCACTTCACCGCGCGTTTGGACGTCAGGGCCAAGGACATCGCCGCGCTGGCCGCGCTCCCGCTGGTCTACAACGTCGAACCCCAGCCGGCGTATGAGCGGTTCGGCGAACGCGAAGCGCTCGTCGACGCCGACCAGATCGCCGACGCGCAGGGCTGTCCTTCGCCCCCGGTCGCGGGGACGCATTACAGCGATTTCCTCGCCCGAAAAGGCGTCGATGGATCGGGCGTCGTCGTCCATCTCGACGACGACGGGTTGGACCAGGGCAATGCGAGCAACGCTCCCGGCACGGCGCACCCGGACCTCCTCGGGCGGATCGTGGCGATTCTTAACGACACCTCCGACCCGTTGGGCGACAGCGGCGCGGGCCACGGCGAAATCAACGCCGGCATCCTGATGGGGTTTCCCACGGCGGGCGGGCCGCACGCCGACGCGCAGGGCTTTCTGCTCGGCCAGGGCATCGCCCCGGGGGCGCGCATCGTCTCGAGCAAGATCTTCCGCAACTCCGGCCCGTTCGACATCGGCAGCCGGACGTTCGGCGACATCTTCACCGAGGTGGCGCCGTATCATCCGGCGGTCAGCAACAATTCCTGGGGCGCGAACGTCGGCGGCGCGTACACCAGCGAATCCGCGGACTTCGACGCGCTCGTGCGCGATTCCGACGCAGAGACGGCGGGCGATCAGCCGTTGACCATGTGCTTCGCGGCGGGCAACGCGGGCCGCAGCGGGACGGGCGCCATCGGCTCGCCGGCCACCGCCAAGAACGTGGTCGCGGTGGGCGCCGCCGAAAACTGCAATCCCTTCGACACCGACGGGTGCGGAATCGGCCCGACGGGCGCGGACAATGTCGCCGAACTCGCCGTGTTCTCCAGCCGCGGCCCGACGGTGGACGGGCGGTTCGGGGTGACGATCGTCGCGCCGGGAACCCACATCACCGGCCCGGCTTCGACCTCGCCCAACTTCGACGGCACAGGGGTCTGCGGCGGCCCGAATAACGGCGGCTCGCCCTCGGCGGCCAACGCCTATTACCCGGCGGGCCAGACCGACTACACTTGGTCGAGCGGCACCAGCCATTCGACCCCGCAGGCCTCCGGCGCGGCGGCCTTGTTCACCCAATACTGCCAGGAGACCTACGGAGCGCCGCCCAGCCCGGCGATGGTCAAGGCGGCGCTGACGAATTCGGCCACCGACGTCGCCGCCGGTTTGGGGCCCGCGGCGCCGGTGGCGACGCATGTCCCCAACGCCGACGTCGGCTGGGGCCTCCTGAACCTGGACCGGCTGATCCCGGACCTGGGGCGGTTCGCCCCGCGGTTCATTCTCGACCAAAGCCTTGTCTTCCACCAGAACGGCGATTCGGCGGAATTCCCCATCACGGCGATTGATTCCGCGACGCCGCTCAGGATCACCCTGTGCTGGAGCGATCCGCCGGGCCTTCCCGGAGTCAGTCCGAACCTGGTCAACGACCTGGACCTGCAGGTCGTCCAGGGCGGCACGGTGTACCTGGGCAACGTGTTCGCGGACGGAGTCTCGACGACGGGCGGCTCGCCCGACCGGCTGGAGAACCTGGAGGCCGTCTACCTCGCCGCGCCGTCGGGAACGTACAGCGTGCGGGTGACGGCGGCGTATCTGGCGGCCGACGGCGTGCCGTCGGCGCCGGGGGCGATCGATCAGGATTTCGCCCTGTTCGTGTCCGGCGGCATCAACCAGTCGCCCGCCGGGACGATCTCCTTCGACCGCCCGTTCTACCGGTTGACCGACTCGATTCTGGCCACGGTCAGCGACTCGGACCTGCGCGGCCGCGCCTCGGTCGACGTGCAGGTGGCGAGCGACTCTTCTCCCGCGGGCGAGGCCGTGACGCTTCAGGCCTCGCCGCTGGGGACGGGCTTGTTCCAGGGGCGGATCGCCATCTCGCCGACGGGCGCCGGCGGGGCGCTCCCGGTCGCTTCGGGCGACCAGGTGCGCGGCGTCTATCAGGACGCCAACGACGGAACCGGCTCGCCGGCCACCGCGACGGCCACAGCCACGGTGGACGGAACGGCGCCGCAGGTCGCGGACCTGCGCGTCGGCGAGATGACGCCGGATTCCGCGGAGATTCTCTTCCAGACGGATGAGCCGGCGCGCTCGACGCTTCAGTACGGGCCGACATGCGCGTACCAGCCGAATTCCGTGCAGGAGGTCGATTTCGCCCACGACCACCGCGTGGTCATCACGGGGCTTGATCCGGGAACGGTGTATGGGTTGCGGGCGCTCGTGTTCGACCGCGCGGGCAACCCGACGCTGACCGCGTGCGTCCAATTCCGCACGCCGGAGACCCTGTGCGGCGCGACCTACGACATGGAGTCCGGCGGCCAGGCGCCATTCACGCACGGCGCGGACGTGGGAACGGACGACTGGACGATCGCGGCCACGGCTTTGGCCCATTCGCCGCAGCACGCGTGGTTCGTCGGCGATCCCGCCACGCTCAAGGACGCTTCGCTGGTTCTGTCCCTGGGCGCCACGCCGCTGCCGCCCCGGTCGCAATTGGTCTTTTGGCACACCTACTCGTTGGACAGTAGCTATGACGGCGCGGTGCTGGAATATCGCATCGATCAGGGGCCGTGGCTGGACCTGGGGCCGCGCCTCGTCGAGGGTGGCTATACCGCCACGCTGGCGATCAGCGACAACGTCCTGACCGGGCGCTCGGCGTGGAGCGGCGGGGCGATGGCGGCGATGACCCGCGTGCGCGCCGACCTGAGCGCCTTCGTCGGCCAGCGCCTGTCGATCCGCTGGAGGATCGGCACGGACAGCGTGATCGGCGGCGCGGGCTGGGCTATTGACGACATCCAGGTGTGCTCGACCGTGGGCTCGCGCGGCGAGGCGCAATTCGACGCGGCGGCGTATCGCGCCGGCACGAACCTGACCCTTTTCCTCAGCGACGCGGACCTGGTAGGCGCGCCGTCGGCCACGCTCTTCCTCGATAGCGCGTCGGAACTGCCGGGCGAGACCATCGTCCTTTCGCCCATCGGCCCGGGGCAGTTCGCCGCCTCCGTGCCGGTCGTCTCCAACGCGTTTGGAGTGGACGGCCGCATCGGCGTGCGCGACGGCGACCTGATCACGGCGACGTACCTCGACGCCAACGACGGGACGGGCGCGGCGAACATCGCCACCGCCACCGCACGGGCCGACCTCGCCAGTCCCCAGTTGATTCAGACCGAGCCGTTTTCCGCGACGACGCGCGCGGCGCAGCTTCATCTCCAAACGGACGAGCCGGCGACCATTGACGTTCAGGCCAATGGATCGCAGGGCGACAACAAAAAGGCGGCGGTTTCCGGCTTGGCGCAGGCGTTCGACATCGTTCTCTCCGACCTGACGCCGTGCGACCGCTACCTTCTGACTATCACCACCACGGATGCGTTGGGGAATCAGGGCGTGTTCTCCGGCGCGAGCGAGCCGTTCGAGTTCGTCACGCCGGATGAAACGGCGCTCTTCTTCGACAGCATCGAGCCGACGGCGGCGGCCGGATGGACCCACAGCGCGGCCCTGGGCGTGGACGACTGGTCGGTCGCCACGTATGACCAGGCGAAAAGCCCGACGCACGTCTGGTCCGCTTCGGACACCTCGACGGTGAAAGACGCCTTCCTCACGTTGCCGCCCGCGGACCTTCAGGCCGGCGATTTTCTGATCTTCTGGCACACGTATGAGTTCGAAACCGGCGCGAAGATCGGGTTCGACGGCGGCGTGCTGGAGATCTCGACCGACGGCGGCACCACCTGGAACGACATGGAAAGCGGCTTCCGGTTCGGCGCGGCGTACGACCAGACGCTGAGCAGCGAGTTCGGCAACCCCCTCGGCGGGCGGCGCGCGTTCACCGGCGGCGCCCTCGGCGCGATGCGGCCGGTGTACGTCTCGCTGGACGCCTGGGCCGGCGCGCAACGCCTCATCCGCTTCCGCTTGGGCTGCGACACCAGCGTCGGCGCCGCCGGCTGGCGCCTCGACGACATCCGCCTCTCCCGCCCCAAGCCTTGCAAGGCGCTGCAAAACGCCGCGCGGCGCGAGTGGCGGCTGTACGAATAAGGCTCGAAGGAGAGGACCTGGGGCGCTGGCTCGCTTTTCCGGCCGAAAATCTCCAGACGTGCCGTTCGGTTACCCGCCGGAAAAGCGTGCCTATCTCCGTTTGTCCGGCCCCTGGCGCGTGGGCGCGTGTCGCCGCGCCAGCCTTCCATTGACGAGGACGCTCCTTGCCTCTATCATTCGATGTGGGTTGAGAGGGGGCCCACGGACGCTGACGGCGCTACGAAACCGATAAGGAGAATCGCGTGCGAAATACCCATCCGCAGCCCCCCTCGGCATCCATGATATTCGCACGGGAAAGAATGAAACGGATGACCAAGATCGAACTGGAATTGCCCGATGAAGCGTTCTCCGCGCTACGTGTCACTCCCGATGAGTTTTCCAGGGAGATGCGTTTTGCCGCCGCCACTCAATGGTATCATCAGGGCCTGATCTCGGGGGGCAAAGCATCGCAGATCGCCGGAATGACCCGTTTGGAGTTTCTTGACGAACTCGCCCGGCGGAGGTTGAACGTCATCAACATCGGCATCGATGAACTCAAGCAGGAGTTGGAGCGTGGCTGAACCGCCCGTGGCCGATGCTTCGCCGTTCATCTTCTCCGCCAAAGCCGGCCTCTTGGATTTGCTGAAGCTCGAAGGTCAGCCCGTGTTGATTCCCGCGGCAGTGGCTCAAGAGATTCGGGACCATGAGGTTGACCTTGCGGTCAAGGCCCTCGAAAGAACACCGTGGATCCAAATCGTCTCCATGCCCCCAGCGCCTGCCGGGATCGCCGCTTGGGATCTGGGTTGTGGAGAGGCGTCCGTTCTGGCGTGGGCCTGCGCGCATCCGGGAACGCTTGCGATTGTTGACGATCGAGCCGCCAGGCGGTGCGCGCAGGTCTGGCGCATCCAAACGCGGGGCACGCTTGGACTGGTCCTTCTGGCAAAGCAGCGGGGCATCCTCCCCTTGGCGCGTCCCGTTCTCGAGCGGTTGCTTCAGGTCGGGCTTTATCTTGACCGAGAATTGATGGATAGCGTATTGGCTCTTGTGGGCGAATAACGGGCGCAGGCCGGCCCTCGACGACATCCGCCTCTCCCGCCCCAAGCCCTGCAAGACGCTGCAAAACGCCGCCCGGCGCGAGTGGCGGCTGTACGAATGACGAGCGCTCGTAGAATTCGCTTGTATTGATTGCCACGTGGAACCGTAGGACTTATACGACCTGAAGGTCGCACTCCGAATGCGCCGAACGCGCCGCGTTTTCCGCTTTCCTTTTCAAGCTGGCGCGGGCAGAATGCGTCTTGCTGACATGCTCCTCTGTCGCGCTCTTGTGGCGCGCGCTCCTGTTCCCATGGCTGATTTCCTGGTCTCCGCCGCTCCCGCCGATCCGCAAGGGATTCTAACCCAGCGTTTCGGGTTCGAGTCGTTTCGCCCCGGTCAGCGCGAAGTCATTGACCATCTCCTGGCCGGGCGCCACGTGCTGGCCGTCATGCCGACGGGATCGGGCAAGTCGCTGTGCTACCAGCTGCCGGCGCTGGCGATCCCCGACTCGGTCACGCTGGTCGTCTCGCCGCTCATCTCGTTGATGAAAGACCAGGTCGACGATCTGAACCGCCTGGACGTCCCGTCGACCTTCATCAACTCGTCGATTTCCGCCGCCGAGCAGCAAGCGCGCATCGAGAGCGTGCGGCGGCGCGAATACCACTTGGTTTATGTGGCGCCCGAACGGTTCCGCAGCCCCTCGTTCCTGCGCTTGATCGAGCAGACGCCGATCTCCATCGTCGCCATCGACGAGGCGCACTGCGTGTCGGAGTGGGGCCACGACTTCCGCCCCGACTACCTGAAGCTGCGGGGATTCCTGGAGGCGATGCGGCCGCACGCGGTGGCGGCGCTGACGGCCACGGCGACCCCGCCCGTGCAGGTGGACATCGTCGAGCAACTCGGCCTGCAAAACCCGGAGATCATCGTCACCGGCTTCGACCGCCCCAGCCTGGCGTTCAGCGTCCGGCGCTTCTCCCACGAGAAAGACAAGCCGCGTTTCGCGCGCGAGTTCGTGCAAGCCCATCGAGGCTCGGGCATCGTCTACGTGGGAACGCGCAAAGCCGCCGAAGAGATCGCCAATCTCCTCTACTCGTTTGGCGAGAAAGCCGAAGCCTACCACGCCGGCCTGGACGAGGCGGCGCGCACTGATGCGCAGGACCGGTTCATGGCGGGGGAGACGCGGGTCCTGGTGGGCACGAACGCCTTCGGCATGGGCATCGACAAGTCCGACGTCCGTTTCGTTCTTCATTACAGCATGCCGGGAAGCCCCGAACAGTATTACCAGGAAGCCGGCCGCGCGGGCCGCGACGGCGAACGGGCGCACTGCCTCCTATGCTCGTCGGGGGCCGATTATCGGCTGCAGGAATTCTTCATCGACCAGGCGCACCCGCCGCGCGACCAGATCCAGCGCGTCTATGAAGCGTTGGCCGCCGCCAACGCGAATCCTGTCTTTCTTTCCCCCGACCAACTGCGGCGCGCCTGCGGGAACGATTTGACGGATTTGGGCGCGGCCTCCTGTCTGCGCATTCTCGAACAGGCCGGCGCCATTCAACAGATGGACGCGCGCGAGCGCCTGGCGGCCATCCTCGGCTCGGCGCCGGCGGCGCAGCTCCGTTCGCGCATCAAAGGCAAACGGGCGCGAGGCATTTTCGACGCGTTCGCCGAACGGTTCGCCTCGCTCGACGGGGAGATTCGCGAGGAGAACGTCAACTTGGAGTTCATGGCGGGCCGGTTGGGGATCGACTCCGCGCTCCTCGAGCGGCAGTTGCGCGATTGGCACTCCGAAGGCGTTTTCGAATTCTATCCGCCGTTCCGCGGCCGAGGCGTGCGCTTGCTGACCCAGGGCGAGCCGTTCCAGGCCATTCCCATCGACTGGGACAGTCTGGCCCGGCGCAAACGCATCGAACACGAAAAGCTCGACGCGATGATTTTCTACGTGGGGGCGAAGACGTGCCGGCGCGCGTGGCTGACCGCGTACTTCGGCGAACGCGTCCGCCCCGGGCGCGACGGCTGCGCGTGCGACCGCTGCGGGGGCGTGGCGGCCATCGACCATCCGTCCGCCTGGGTGGACTCGACGGCGCGGGCGGTGGGCTACACGCCGGGCGAAGTCGCCGTGGCGCGGGCGGTCCTGGAAGGCGTTGCGGAAATGCCGTGGAAGGTCGGGGTGCAGAAGATCGTCCAGGTCGTCTGCGGCTCGCGGGCGGCGTGGATCGTGGGGGCCGGCCTGGAGCGGCTCAAATCATTCGGCGCCGCGCAGGTCAGCCAGGACACGGTAAGTTCCGTGGCGCAGCGGCTCGCGCGCGACGGGTATCTGGAACAAACCGCGGGGAAGTATCCCGTCGTCTCCCTCGCGGAACCGGGGCGCGACCTGCTCGCCGGCCGCTGCGACCTGCCGCCGGCCGAATCCCCATCAAGTTCTTCATCCCCCCTGTCCAGTCCGTCCACAACGTCCACTTCGTCCATTCCGTCCAGCGCGGCCCCCGCCCCCGCCAACGACGAGGAACTGTTCAACCGGCTGCGCGCGTTGCGAATGAAGGAGGCCAAACGGCGGCATACGCAAGCGTACAAGATTCTGTCCGACGAGGCGCTGAAGTCCGTGGTTCGTCTCAAACCGAACAATCCCGTGGAATTCCTCAACGTCAAAGGCGTCGGGCCGGCGAAGGCGCAGAAGTTCGCCGGCCTCTTTCTGGCCGAACTGGACGCGGCGCTGGGCCGGCCCCCGCGCCAAGACGAGCCTTCCCCGTCGGAAGACTCAGAAGCGTTCGTGGACTCCGCCATCGACCCCGAACTCAAACTCCCTCCCGCCGCCGAGCCCGCCGCATGCGCCTCGTCCATCCCGTCCACTTCGTCCACTGCGTCCGAACCGCTCCCGCCCGTCGATTCTCTGCCCGATCCTTCGGCCGTGCTCGACGCTTTGGCGCGATCCTTCCTGGAATCGGAACGCGACACGGCGCGCGAAGCCTATGCGCGCCTGCGTCTGTTCGACCGGCAAGCGATCCTGGACCGGCTGATCGCCGCGGGAGACGGCTCGCCCTCCCAGCGGGTCCAATTGCGGCTGATCTGGGCGACGGGCGATCTGGAACTGCCGGCGGCTGAGGGGTGGCTGGCGGGGCGGCTGGAATCGCCCGACGCCGAGCTGCGCCGTCCGGCCTGCGAAGCGTTGCGCAAGATCGGCGGCCCTCGGGCCGAGCGCCTGCTGCTCGAGCTCCTCTTGAAGGAACGCGACGACACGGTCCAGGCTTCGGCCGTCGCGGCGCTGGGCTGGGTCGGGGGGGCGGGAGCGGCCTTCGCGTTGGAACGGTTTGCCGCCAGCGGGGCCTCCTCCGAGCGCCTGCGCGGCGCCGCCCGAAGCGCCTTGGAGCGACTGCGTCATTCCGCTACGATCCCCGATGTGCGCGCCTAAGCCTTGCGACACATTGGCTCATTTGCCCCGTCACTTTCTGATCAGTAGAACGAAAGCGTGTAGGCCTCATGCGCCCGTTGTGCGGGGATTCCTAGCCCCGTTCCATTTAACCAGCCGCATTTCAACGCCCTATAAAAATCATTGCTATAAGGAACGGGTTTTGCATAAATACGCGCCCGCTGCTATGCGAGCAGTCGACTCGGACATGCCGAGGACAATCCACCAAACCTTGATAGGGGGAACGGTTCATGGGTAAAGCACTGCGGGGTCTCATCGTTGTTTGCGCGTTGTTGGGTGTTGTCGCCGCCGCGTGGGCGGTTGAGACGGGCGCCACGGCGGCCAAGCCGACCACCACGCCGGCGGCCACCACGATGGCCAAGCCGGCTGCCACCACGCCGGCGTCCTCGATGATGGGCATGATGGGCGCCAAGGCCGGTGGTGAGGCTGGAGCCAAGGCCGGTGGTGAGGCTGGAACCAAGGCCGGTGGTGAGGCTGGGGCCAAGGCCGGAGCCAAGGCCGGAGAGGCCATGGGCGAGCGCAAGAACTTCCTGCTCGAAAAGGCCGACACGAACAAGGACGGCAAGATCAGCTCGGAAGAGTGGACGAAGCTCTTCGAGACGCTCGACGTGAACAAAGACAAGAGCGTGGACGAGAATGAACTGAGGGCGTTGCGTCCGACGAGCGCCGAGATGGGCAAGGGCGAGATGGGCAAAAGCGGCAAGGGCGGCGGCAGGAAGGGCGGCGCCAAGGCCGGTGGTGAGGCTGGAACCAAGGCCGGTGGTGAGGCTGGAACCAAGGCCGGCGCCAAGGCCGGTGGTGAGGCTGGAGCCAAGGCCGGCGGCGCGGCTGGAACCAAGGCCGGAGCCAAGGCCGGAGCTGAGGAAGAGGGCGAGGAGTAGTTCCCGCCTGACGTCATCGTCTGAGCCGTTCGGGCCAGAAGGATGACGTTTCCGGGAGAGAGCCGACGCGGCATCTCAAACGACGGCTTCTGGAGGGCGGTTCCCGTGGGGGCCGCCCTCTGTTTTTTTCTTCCCATGCCGCTGGAAGCGCCGCCTTTTCGTCGGTTTCCATTCAGCACGGGGCCGCTGACGCGGTCTCTGCGGCGGCCTTCTGGCGGGGAATCCAGGAGGAGGAACGGGTTTTGCGAAAACGCCTGCGACTGCCTGAGGGCAGCGCGCTCGGAGGAGCCGAGCGCAATTCACGGATAGGGAGAAGGGTTCATGGGCAAAGCGCTGCGGGGACTCATTGTGGTTTGCGCGTTGTCGGGCGTCGCAACGGCCGCGTGGGCGGTGGAGACTGGGACCACGACGGCCAAACCGACCGCCACGCCGGCGGCCACGTCGACGGCCAAGCCGACCGCCACGCCGGCGGCCACCCCCTACTCGACGTATGGGACTGGATCAACCCTGGGCGGGCAGAAGAACCCGATGATTGACAAGGGCGATACCGACAAGGACGGCGCACTCAGCAAGGACGAGTGGACCAAGCTCTTCGACACGCTCGACAAAAACAAAGATGGCAAGATTGACGCGGATGAACTGAAAGCCGTCCAGCCAGTTGGCGCGGGCGCGAGCCAAAGCAGCCCAAGCTATAGCGGCCTGAGCAGCTCGAGCTCCTCGGGCAAGAGCGGCAGCGCGACGACGGGCAAGGGCGGCAAGAAAAGCGGCCGGGGCGGCGGCAAGGGCGGGAAGAAGAAGGGCGCGAAGGGCGGCGGAGAGTAAAAGGACGCCGGGTCGATTCCCGCCTGGCGCCATCGTCTGAGCCTCCCGGGGCAGGCCGTACGCTAGCGTGACATCGCCCTCCCGTGTGCATCGAAGGCGCACCGTAGCGTACAGATTTGCCTGGGACGGCGCGAGGCGCGCGATGGGGCGTCTTCGCGGACCAGTTCCTGAAAATGGGGAGCGCCTTGGTTCCGGGAAAACAGGCGAAGCCCCCTTCCCAAACAGGATCATTCCTTGCTTGCCCCAGGGGCTCAAAGGAAGGCGCGCCGTCACGGCCGCCAATCCGTTTCTCGTATTCCAATCACAA
>JAPLSS010000047.1 GCA_026398515.1 Candidatus Sumerlaeota bacterium
GAAGAAGATCGGAAAGTACACCTACGAGATGCTCCCGATGGATCACAAGAAGGTCGCGCCCGACCCGGAACTCGAGACGAAGATCGCGGAATTGGAGAAGAAGTGGCCCGCGCCGCCGGAGTCCCAACCCGGGGCGGCGAAAGCCAAGGCCGGGGCGGCGAAAGCCGCGAAGGCGAAGTCCGAGGAGTGAAATACGGGAACAGCAACTCACGGAACCGCGGGTCGCCCGGATACTAACGAGAACGGGGAGTATGGAGTCCCGCCTTCAGGCGGAATCTTTGATGCCTCGCTCCCATTTGAATCGAGGCATTCCGCCTGAAGGCGGGACTCCATACTCCCCGTTTTTGGCGCAGTCATCTGTTTCGACCCGAAGGTCGCACTCCGAACCGTGGGCCAATCATCGAAAGGAGTTTCTTTATGGCACGCATTGCTTTCATCGGCGCGGGGAGCCTTGGGTTCACCCGCGGGCTGGTTCGCGACATCTTGACCTTTCCCCTGATGCGCGACGCCACCCTCGCCCTCATGGACGTCAACAAGGAGCGCCTCGACTTCGCTCGGCGCGCCGTCCAGGCCATCGTCGACAAGGGCCAGTATCCCGCCAAGGTCATCGCCACGATGGACCGCAAGGAGGCGCTCAAGGGCGCCGACGCGGTCCTGTGCACCATCCTCGCCGGCGGCGTCGAGGTCTGGCGCCACGACATCGAAATCCCCAAGAAACACGGGGTGGACATCATCGTCGGCGACACGCGCGGGGTGGCGGGCATCTTCCGGGCGCTGCGGACCATTCCGGTCATGGTCGACATTTGCCGGGATATGGAGCGCCTGTGCCCCGACGCCATTCTGCTCAACTACACCAACCCGATGGCCATGCTCTGCCGCGCCATGCAGCGCACGTCGTCCATCCGCGTCACCGGCCTGTGCCACAGCGTCCAGGGCACGGCGCGCATGCTGGCGAAGTGGATCGGCGCGCCGATGGACGAAATCACTTACGTCTGCGCCGGCATCAATCATCAGGCGTGGTATCTGAAGTATGAGTGGAATCGCAAGGACGCCTATCCGCTCATCCGCGCGGCGGTGGGGAAGAAAGAGATCTACAATCATGAGATCGTGCGCAATGAGATGTTTCTCGCGTTCGACTACTATGTCACCGAATCCAGCGGCCACAACTCCGAATACAACTGGTGGTTCCGCAAGCGGCCGGATCTGATCGAGAAGTATTGCACGCACGGCACGGGTTGGAACCCCGGCGTGTATGCTTACATTCTCAATGAGTATAAGAAACGCGCGACGACGTGGAAGAAGCAGGTCCACGAGTGGTTCCAGAAAGGCGCGCCGATCAACCTGGAACGCGGCCACGAATACGCCGCTTCGATCATCAGCGCCTATCTCGGCGGGGACGCGTTCGAGTTCAATGGCAACGTGCCCAACAAGGGCATCATCCCGAATTTGCCCGAGGACGCGTGCGTGGAAGTGCCCGTGGTCGCCAACAAACGCGGGTTCAACACGATCCACGTCGGCCCGCTGCCGCCGCAATGCGCCGCGCTCAACAATCTGAGCATCGCCACCGAAGAGATGACGGTCGAAGCCGCCCTGACCGGCGATCCGCACCTGGTGTTCCAGGCGGTGGCGTATGATCCGGTGTCGGCGGCGGTCCTTTCGCTGGCTGAAATTCGCAAGATGACCGGCGAGATGCTGCGCAAGAACAAGAAGCACCTGCCGCGGTTCAAGAGCCTGGCGCCATAGGCGGCGTTGGGCTATCGTAGAATTCGTAGCGACGGCTTGAGCCGTTGGGGCAAGGTCAAGGGAAACGTCCAACCTGGACGAGCCAGAGTCAATCGGCCTCGCTCTGAAGTGAGGCGGTTAGAGTGGCGCAGGCTTTCTAGCGTGAGTTTCAGAAGAATAGTCTGAGAGCATAGGGATAGTAAGTCGTAGCGCGTTGGGTTTTACGGGTTTGACGTCGTTGGCGGGTAGGTTGGCCTTGTAGCGCCTAACTGCGGGTTTTCTCCGGCACGAACAGGCG
>JAPLSS010000516.1 GCA_026398515.1 Candidatus Sumerlaeota bacterium
GCTCGCCACCGGCAGCGTTTCCGCCAGCCTGCCGGGCGTCGAGTTCGACGGCGACCGCATCGCCACGAGCGCCGAAGCGCTAAGTTACGCGGAAGTCCCCACCCATCTGATCGTCGTCGGCTCGGGCTATATCGGATTGGAATTGGGATCGGTCTGGCGGCGGCTTGGCGCGCGCGTCACCGTGCTGGAATACGTGGACCGCATCCTCCCCGGCATGGACACCGAACTGTCGAACGAAGCCCAGAGGATCCTCACCAAACAGGGACTGGAATTTCATCTGGGATGCAAGGTGCGCGGCGCGCGCGTCGAGGGTGGACGCTGCGTGGTCGAGATCGAAGGCGCTGAGCCGGTGGAAGGCGATCGCGTGTTAGTGGCGGTGGGGCGCGTCCCTTACACCGAGGGTCTTGGCCTGGAAACGATCGGCATTCAGGTCAATGCGAAAGGCCGCATCCCAGTCGACGAGCATTTCGCCACCTCGACGCCGGGGATCTACGCGATCGGCGACGTGATCGGCGGGCCGATGCTCGCGCACAAGGCCGAAGACGAAGCGGTCGCGTGCGTCGAACACCTCGCCACAGGCTACGGCCACGTGAACTACGACGCGATCCCCGCCGTCGCCTACACGAACCCCGAGATCGCCTCAGTCGGCGCGACCGAGGACGCGTTGAAGGAGCGCGGCGTGGAATATCGCAGGGGCGTCTTCCCGTTCCGCGCCAATGGCCGCGCGCGTTCGATCGGCCAGATGGATGGCTGGGTGAAGGTGTTGGCCGACGCCGCGACCGACCGCGTGTTGGGCGTCCACATCATCGGCCCGCGCGCCGGCGACCTGATCGCCGAGGCGGCCACAGCCATCGAGTTCGCCG
This sequence comes from Candidatus Sumerlaeota bacterium, assembly GCA_026398515.1. Lineage (GTDB taxonomy): Bacteria > Sumerlaeota > Sumerlaeia > JAPLSS01 > JAPLSS01 > JAPLSS01. The sequence goes on from JAPLSS010000516.1 coordinate 864, forward strand.
CCAGCGCCGAGGACATCGCCCGCGCCAGCCACGCGCACCCCACCCTGGCCGAATGCCTGAAAGAAGCCGCGCTGGCCGTCGCCGGCCGGACGTTGAATATGTGAGTGGAACTTGAAAACGACAGTTTCGACCACGGAACACACGGAATACACGGAAAACCAACTCAGAGCTCGCCCGTGGAGACGTTGCTCCCGCGCCGCGGACGCTCCCCGAAGGGGAGCCACATGAGTAGCCGTGGGTGGAGTCTTCGGAACCCACGGAACAACGCGGGAAGACGGCCCGACCCTGACGGGGTCGAACCATGCCGCGACAGCCTGGTCGACCCCGTCAGGGTCGGGTCGCCTTTTCCTGCCTTTCCATGGGTTCCGAAGACTCCACCCACGGCTATTCACGTGACTCCCCTTCGGGGAGTTTTCAAGAGCGGCGCTCCGGTTTCTCGACCATGACGCCGGCGCGCATTGTTTTCCGTGTGTTCCGTGGTCAGCCGTGGTAAGAGCCATTCCGCGTTTGGAGAGGTAGAATGCGCTTCCGATTTCTGCTCGCCTTTCTTCTATTCGCACCGATGGCGTGGGGCCAATCGATGCCGGCGTCGGCGCCCGCTTCCGCCCCGGTTTCCGGCTCGGAGGAGGAAACCGGCCTGGGCAACGTGATCTACATCCGCCACCAAGGCGATCGGGCGTTCTACATCCACGCCGAGCATGGGGATCTGTTGCTGCATTTCCCTTCGCCTTCGATTCTTGGCCTTAGCGACCTACGGCATACCCTGCGGCCAGACGACGATAGCTACCTCTTCAGGGCAGAGGTAGAGCGGCCCCCCGTCACATTCCATAACCTGGATCCCCGTTTCCAGTCCATCGAGACCGACGCATTGCGCGTAGAGATCGAACGGCAACCGTTTCGGATAACCGTCAAGGATAACCAAGGGCAGCCCATTATCGCCGATGATGCGACGGGAGGCCTACGTGTCCAAGAAGGCATCGCGAAGGATGAGAACCGGATTCAAGAATGGTCGTTTCAGTTTCCCCCGAAAGGCGGCGTGCGAGGATTTGGACGTTTGGACGAGATCCTCCCTGGCGTTTCTGGTTACGTGGATACCCAACCTACCTTCGACGTGACAGCGCGCTATCCTGGGATCGTTCTTCCTTCCTCGCAATGCGGCCGATTAGGCGAGCGTTGCGGAGCAGTGTTTGCATTGGATGGCTCCGGGCGCTTCGAATACACCTCTCTGGGCCATGCGCGTGTCGTCAGGGTGCCCTTCGAAGCGTATGTGTTCCCGGCCCCGGATGCCGGGACATATGTAGAGAATCTTCGTACGTTGTTCGGCCGCCCGAATCCCCCGCCGAAGTGGCTGTTCGGGACGGGATGCTTTCTTGAGCGCCCCGGCGGCGTGCTGGAGATGTTTGATCTTCCCGCGCGTCTTGCCGAGCAGGGCTTCCCCATCGATTGGCTGGCGTTTGCCAACGGTGGTTCCGGCGCGATCGGATGGAGAGAACCATACGCTTCGTCCGAACGACCTCAGCCATTGACCTCTGACTCCATGTTGAACCCACGATTCAAGGAGATCGCAAAGGAAAGGCTCGAATCGCTGGACGAGAATGGAATCGGGTATCTGTTCGAATATTGGTCCCTCGGACATCTTGAGAACAGCTGGGGGGGATCATACGAAATGCGGGAACTTTATGCTGTGAACGGCATCGCCTATCCGCCCGGAACTTCCCTGCCTCCCAGCCTGGGTCTGACTCGACATGGGAGGCCTTTGTTCCTTTCAAGCCAGTCCGACCTCCGAAGCGAGCCCAATTCGGTATTCCTCGCCCCCTGGGCCATCGATCCGAAAGCCGCCAAGCCGACCGAGGCGTTTCGGGCGGCGGGGATTGCGGGCGAGCAGGGATATACGTTGTGGGGGCTTGTCTTGCCGGTAGGGGCGGAGGCGTATCCGTCGATGGCGGCGTATCGGCGGTGGATGCAGGCGGCGGTCGCGGCGCCGGTGCTGTTGCTGCGGGCGGAGACGCGGGAGGAGACGGACCTGTCCAATCTGCCCGCTGAGGCGTTGCGCGAATTGCAGCGGACGCGCGCCGTGCGATCGCGGTTGCGGCCAGTCTTCTACAACCTGATGCGCGAGGCGACGCTCAAGGGAACCCCGCTGTGCGCGCCTGCGCAGACCAAGGAGGCCGGCGCCGCGATTCGGCTGGGGCCGGACCTCGTCTTCACCGTCGCCGATCCCGAGGAGGCGCGCGGGATCGTCCACGTCGAGATGCCCGAAGGAAAATGGGTGAGTTTGCGCGACAACCGGGACGTCTCCAGCAGCCACACGCTCGATCTGGCCCTCGCGGAAAACCAGATGGACGCCTTCGTCCGCGCCGGATCGATCCTGCCCTTCTGGGGCGACCTCGAGGGCGCCGAGGGGCCGCGCCTCGTCGAGCGCCTCTATCCCTCGGAATCGGGCGCGTTCCGCCTCTATGAAGACGCCGGCGACGGCCTCGGCTACCAGAAGGGCGAGTTCGCCGTCACAACCACCGAGTGGAAATACGACGCGGCGAAGAAGGCGCTGGCGGTCACAATTGCCGGCCCTGTCGGCGATTACGCGGAGAAGGCCATGGCGCGCAGCCTTCTCCTCCAGGTGGCCATGCCCAAGCAGCCCACTGCCGTCTTTCTCGACGGGAAGGCGGTCGAGCGCAAGCCCTACGTCGCCGGCCCCAGCCAGCTGCTCGAACCCGACCCGGCCTTGCGGTTGGAAACGGCCGAACAACCCGCCTATCCCCTGTGGGACCACGACGGCGCGGCGTTCCTCTATCTCTGGCTTCCCCAGCGCGCCGCGATCACGAAGGTGGAAATCTACGGCCCGCCCTCCTTCTAAGCGCCGATGTTCGCACGGCCTATCTTCGTCCGTCCCAGCCGGGAAAGCCCGCGCCACGGGGGCCCCGCCGGCGCGATTTTTTCCGCGCCGAACGCACAATCCTCTTGGCGCCAGCCGCGGGAATGCTAATCTCCCACGGGCTGCGCAAGCGCCCGGCGGGACAGCCGCGCGAGGCCCCGCCCGGCGCGAACTCTTCTCTTGCGCCCGCCCGTGGGAACAAGCGTTTCACGCATGGAGACATCGCCGAATGGCGACGTCCGGGAGCTCATGACGCAATGGAGTGAACCGCGATGCTCAAGTCGTACGCGATCGTCGACAATCGGATTGTCGAAAGCCCGAACGGCCATGCCCCGATTCAAGTCTATAGCGCCCCCGACGACGCCGAGCGGCGCCATCTGGTGGAAGATCTCAAGATCGACGAGCACACGCTGGCCTCCGCCCTCGATCCCGACGAACTGGCCCGTATGGAATTCGAACCCGACCACGTGGCCATGATCTACAAGCGGCCGCGCAACTATTCCGGCAAAGACCAACTGCTCTTCCGCATCTCCTCCGCCGGCATGTTTCTGTTCAAAGACCAATTGCTCGTCGTCCTCCCCGAGGACGCGCCGCTCTTCGACACTCGCCAGTTCCACCGGATTTCCAGCTTGAACCAGGTCATGCTCCGGGTGATTCACCGCGCCATCCTGCATTTTCTCGAACACTTGCGCGCCATCAACTCCATCAGCGACGAGTTGGAGCGTAAGATCAACCTGGCGATGGAAAACCGCTTCCTGATCAACCTGTTCAGCTTGGAGAAAAGCCTGGTCTACTACCTCAACGCCATCCATACCAACGGTGTGTTGATCGAGAAACTGCGCAACTCCGCCGCCCGGATGGGATTGAACGGGGAGGAACTGGAGGCCCTGGACGACACGTACATCGAGAACAGCCAGTGCTACAAACTGGCGGACATCTACTCAAGCATCCTGGCCAGCCTGATGGACGCCCGCGTCTCGATCGTTAGCAACAACCTGAACGTGTTGTTGAAATTGCTGAACATTCTCACCCTGGGGATCATGGTGCCAACGCTCATCGTCAGCGCCTTCTCGATGAACGTCAAGCTGCCCATCCCGGAGGAAGGCCCGTTCGCCTTCTGGTTCATCATGTCGCTGGCGACGATTTCGGTGGTGGGGTTCTACTTCGTGTGGAAGCGGATGAGGTGGTGACATAAGAAGAAGGTGGAATCATTGGGGGCGGAATAATAAACGACAAGTATTGTGTTTTATTATTCCGCCCTGTATCATTCCGCCCGTCTCTTTTGTCGGTTCACACCAACGCCTCGTCTTCGTCCTCCTCGCCTTCTCGCACCAGCACCAGGATCGCGTTCTGCGGCACGATGATGTACTTCTCGTTCTCGAACCGGACCTCCACGCCTTCCTTGCGCAGGTACAGCGCGTAATCGCCGATATGGGCCTGCATCGGAATATAGTGGCGCTGTTTCGCCGTCTGCTTCCACGGCTCCTCGTCCAACTCCGTCGGGCCGGGGATCGGAACGCCGGGGCCGGTGGCGATGATCCGCCCGCCGGCGACGCTTTCCTTGTCGATCACGGTCTGCGGCAGATACAGCCCGACCTTCGTGCGCTCTTCCGGGTTCTCCAGTTTGATCAACACCCGGTCGCCGATGACGATCATCCGCTTGTTGCCGACCTGCATGGGCGTTCACCTGCCTCGAATCGGTCCGAAAATCCCAGTAGGTCCTCCCTGCGCTCCGGTGAGCGGAGTCGAACCACGGGGCGGACTGGATGGCGGCCTCTCCGGCCAAAGCCCGCCTCGGCAAGACTGGCCTACTCTTCCTCCCTATGTCAAAAGAAAGGGGCCATTCCCCGCCGGCGCATTTCCGCTCGAATCGCCTCGAGCAGCCGGTTCTTGTCCCGCGCCCACTCCGGCGCCAGATGGCGTTCTCCCGGCGCCTCGCCCGTGAGCCGATGCACGAGGACCCCCGGCCGCAGTTTCTCCAGCGCGCGGCACACCAGATCGACGTACGTGTCGCGGCCCATCATCGGAATCTCGCCGCGCCTCCATGGAACCGCCAGCGCCGAGCGCGCGTCGATGTAGAGATTGTGAATTTTGATCCCGTCCAGCGCGAGTTCATTCACCAAATCGATCGCGCGCATCATGTCGTCCGGCGAATCGCCCGGCAGCCCGAAAATGACGTGCGCGCAGATGCGCAGCCCCCGCGCCTTGGCCCGGCGCATCGCCTCGACGAACTCCGCCGTCGTCGTCCGCCGGTTCATGCGCTCCAGCGTCTGGTTGTTGACCGTCTCCAATCCGACGTCGATCCAGAGATACGTTTTGCGGTGGAATTCCTCGAGAACGTCGAGGATCGGCTCGCCCAGGCAATCCGGCCGCGCGCCGACGGCCAGCCCGACCACCCGCTCGTCGGCCGCCAGCGCCTCGTCGCACAACGTGCGCAACCGCTCCGGCGGCGCGTGGGTCGCGGTGAACGCCTGGAAATAGACGATGAACTTCCGCGCCTTCGTGCGCCGCGCGATGCGTTCGATGCCCAGGCGGACCTGGTCGGCGATCGGCCGCTTCGGCTCGGCGTACGAGGCGAGCGAGCCCGACATGTCGCAAAAGCGGCAGCCGCCCAGCCCGCGCGTCCCATCGAGGTTCGGGCACGAGAACCCGCCATCGACCGCCACACGGTGCACGCGGCAGCCGAATCGCTCGCGCAAGTGGGTGTTGAAACTGCGCGCCGCCGCCTCGCTCATTCGCCACCCGGTTGGAAAAGGATCAGAGCCTTTTGCATGGCCCGCCGCGCATAGTCCAGAAACAACGCCCAGTCGGCGCGCCGCACGAGGAGCAGATCGCTCAGCGGCAGGCCCAGCCGCTTCATCTCCCGCCGAAACAGGGCGACGTACAGGAGGAAGTGGAGCATGAAACTCACGGAAGTCGCCACGGCCGCGCCCATCAGGCCCCAGCGCGCCGCCAGCGGCCAGACCAGCGCGACGTTGAGCGTCGCGCCCGCCCACGCCAGCGCCGTCGGGATCTGCGGGCGGCCCAACTGGCCCGTGTAATACATCGCCATCATCCGCGATCCGCCGAGCGCGAGCGGCGCGCCCATCATCGCCCACATCGGCGCGATCCCCGCCACAAACTGCGGCCCATTCAGCCACAACAGAATGCTGGAGGCGGCGCCCCCAAACACCCAAACGCCCAGCCCCAGCAACAGCGAAATGCGCGTCAACCGGCAAGTCAGCCGCACGGCGTCGTCGCGCTCCGTCGAGGCCACGGATTGAAACGCGCCGCGTTCCAACGCCTCGTGGTGCAACGCGAACTTGTTCGCATAGCCGTCGGCGGTCGTATAGACGCTGAAGGCGGCGGCCCCGCCGTAGCCGCCGATGGCGATCTTGTTGAAGAACATCATGATGTTCGAAGCGAAGTTCCCGGCGAACGCGCGCGCTCCGAAAGAGACGGTCGCCGCCAACAGCGGTCGATCAATGGCCAGGCGCGGCGGATGATCGCGCAGCATCGCCGCCATGACGACCGCCCCCGCCACCCACAGCCCCGTCCAGGCGCCCAACAGTCCGCCGACCCCTCCGCGCGCCAGCAACACCACCCCAATGGCGACGGCGTTCGCCAGTTGAAAGGCGAAGTTGTAGACCGCATATTGCCGAATTCGCCCCAGTCCGACCATGATCCCGCCCCACCCGAAATAGTAGAGCGAAAGCGGAAGGACCGGCACGGCCCACCACAGTTGTCGAATCTGCGAAGGATTCCACGCCAATCTTGAGGCCTGCGAGGGATCGCCCCCCCCTTGCAAGCGATGCAGCAGCGCGCTCCACAGCGCCCAGGCGGCCAGGAACGCGATGCACGACGATGCGGTCGCAAACAAAAGGGTTAGTGTATGGGCGGCCCCCGCGCGCGACGGGTCTTTGCCGACATGGTACTGGTTGGCCGCGCGCACGGCGAAATTCGTCAGATTGGTCCCCAGCGTCACCGCCAGCAGCACGCCTTGGTAAACGCCTTTGCCCTCCGCCCGCAACGCCCGCGCGATCAGGATGCCCGCCGCCACCGACACGGCCATCATCCCGACTTGCGAGACGTAATCGTAAAGGGTCCTGCGCGCGATCGACATGGGTCCCATGCTTCCATTGAGCCGCGGGCCGGCTTAGCGCCTCTTCCACGGCAGCGGGATGGTTTCGAACGCGAACTCGCCCGTGTCGGAGTTCCATTCCATTATCACAATGGAAGGGATCTCGCGCAGGCGGGGGCGGCCCGCCGGACCGGGGTTGACCACCCAAACCCCGTCGTGCCGCTCCACGGCGAGCGCGTGCGTGTGGCCGTAGAC
>JAPLSS010000094.1 GCA_026398515.1 Candidatus Sumerlaeota bacterium
TCGTGCGCGATGCCGCCGGCCAGCGTGGCGGTGGCTTCGAGGCGCGCGGCGGTCAGCAGCGCCTCTTCCATGCGTTTGCGGTCGGTGATATTCAGGAAGCCGATCACCGCCCCGACGATCCCCGTCTCCGACCGAATAGGAGTGGCCACGACGGCCACCGGCGTTTGCTCCCCGGTCTCCTCGTGGAAGATGGAAAATTCGCCATGGAACGGCTTGCCGCCGTTGCGCGCCACCTCGACGAGCGGACTGTGCGGGCTGTCGAGCGTCAGGCACGCGCCTTTCGTCAGCAGCACCGCCTCGTGCAGCGGGCGGCCGAGCAATTGCGCCTCGCTGTAGCCGAGCATGCGTTCGGCCATCGGATTGGCGAACAGGCAGCGGCCCTCGGGGTCAATGCCCACCAGCCCTTCGCCCAGCGCGGCGAGGATCTGTTCCGTATATTCATGCGAGGCCAGCAGATCGTGGCACTTCTTGCGCATGCGCTCCGCCAAATCCTTCGGGCGCGGGCCGATGTTCAGAACGGCCGAGAGGTTGCAGATCTTCAAGGTGCGCAGAACCGTCCCGCCGACGTTCAGCAAGCGGAAATCCACGTCGCGTTCCATGAAATGCTTGTGCCAGCTGAGCAACGCGCCGACGCCGCGCGAGTCGATGAATTCCACCCGTTGCAGGTCGAAATGCAACTCGCTCAGATGATCGGCGCGTTCCGTCTCTTCCACCGAGCGCGCCAACGGGGGCACGGTCTCGGCGACGACACGGCCGCTGAGGCGGAACACCACCGAGCCGTTGTGCCGGCTCTTGTCGATTTTCAATTCGGCCTTATACATCGTGGGTCTGGGGCCCTTCCGCCCGTTGTCGTCGGGTTCGGAGCGCGCGCCTCGATCATTGCAGAGGCCTCCGCCCTGTTCCGTCTTCCTCAATTGAGGGTATCGGACGGCGAGGGCCGTTTCGTTACAGAAGAATGCAAACATTGCGCTTGCGGTCCGCGCCACGGCGCGAACATGACGCGGGTCCGCGGCCCGTAGATTCCATGTTCTCAGTGTCTTGCGGGAAGATCTGGCGGTCGAAGGGTCTATTGTCGCGGCGTCCATCCCGTCGGGCGAAGCCGCTTTCGCATTCGCTCACGTCCCGATCGAAAGCACCGCCGCGCCTTTGATTCTGCTGTGTTTCATCCGGGACAACGCTTCGTTGGCTTGGGAAAGCGGGAAAGCCTCGAAATCGGTGTGAATGGGAATCGCCGCCGCCAACGCCAGCAGCTCCTCGGCGGCGCGGCGGGTGGCGTTGGCCACGCTGCGTAATGCCCGCTCTCCATAGATCAGCGAATACTCCATCGGCGGCAGCGGGCTCATGTGGATGCCCGCCAGCGCCAGCGTCGCCCCTTTGCGCAGCGCGCGCAAGCCTTCCGCGACGGTCGGCCCCGCGGGAGTGAAGTTGATTCCGCCGTCCAACGCCCGCGGCGGCCGCTCGCCGGGGCCGCCGGCCCAGGCCGCCCCTAGAGCGCGAGCGTGCGCCTGGTGCTCTGGACTGCGTGTCACCACAAACACTTCGCACCCCCAGTGCCGCGCCACCTGGATCGTCACGTGGGCCGAGGCGCCAAAGCCCCACATGCCCAGCCGTCCGCCCGGCCGAACGCCGCTCAGGCGCAGCGCCCGGTAGCCGATCACGCCGGCGCACAGGAGAGGGGCGGTTTCGGCGTCGCTGAAACCCGCGGGGACCGGCCACGCCCACGCGGCGTTCGCCAGCGCGTACTCGGCATAGCCGCCGTCGACGTGAAGCCCGCGGAAACGCGCGGAGTCGCACAGGTTCTCCCGTCCCGCGCGGCAGTATTCACACGAGCCGCAGGTTTCAAACACCCACGCCAGCCCGACGCGGTCGCCGGGCCGGAAGCGCGAAACGCCTGGCCCGACCTCGTCCACCACCCCGACGATCTGGTGGCCAGGGACGATGGGCGAGCGCGGCAGCGCCAGTTCGCCTTCGACGATGTGCAGGTCCGTATGGCACACGGCGCACGCGCCCACGCGCACGCGAATCTGTCCCGGCCCGGGCGCCGGGATGGGAAGATCGCCTTCCGCCAGCGGCCGCTCGTCCGCCGCCCGCGCCTTGTGCAGGACCATGGCTTTCATACGCGCCTCCCGTAAATGGACTCATTGAACCACGGATGGACGCAGATGAACACCGATAACTGCCAAGCGGCGCAGGTTCTCCGGGCTGAGCGTCGTTTGACCGCGAGTTTCAGGTGAGCAGTCTGGGAAGCATACGCTATTCGGCCCAACGCGTCCTTGACAGAATCTCACCTCTCGTTGGAAGCTATAGACGCTCTTGAGGGGCCAATTTCTGGCCCGAGGTGGGAATCATGAACATCCAGGAAAAAGTGGCGCAGGCCGTTCAGGATCTTCCCGAAGACGCTTCGATCGAAGACGCGATGGCGCGATTGTTTCTCTTGGCAAAGATTGAGCGCGGCGTCGCGCAAGCGGACCGCGGGGAAACCGTTTCTCACGAGGCAGTCCGGGAAAAAGCGGCGAAATGGCTGAAATAAGATGGACGCGGCAAGCAGCGGACGATCTGGAAGCCATCGCCCGCTTCATTGCGATTCACCATGGCGCCAGGCTGCTTGATCCATCTCAGCTGACATAGACAATCCGAACACAGAGCAAGGGACTCCCCCATGAGCATTCTAATGGTCGGCTCGGTCGCGCTGGACAGCGTGCGGACGCCTCGCGGATCGGTGGAAGACGCGCTGGGCGGATCGGCGACGCACGGCGCGCTGGCCGCGCGGCAGTTCGCGCCGGTCGAGATCGTCGGCGTGGTCGGCGAGGATTTCCCGCGCCGACACATCAACCTGCTGAAACGCTGCGGCGTCGGCCTCACCGGGTTGGAAGTGGTCAAAGGCGGCAAGACGTTCCGCTGGGGCGGGCGCTACTTCGACGACATCAACCAGCGCGAAACGCTTTTCACCGACCTGGGGGTGTTCGAAAACTTCCGCCCGAAAATCCCGGCCGAGGCCGCCGCCCTGCCCTACGTGTTCCTCGCCAACATCGATCCGGAATTGCAGTTGCAGGTCCTGAAGCAGTGCCGCCGGCCGAAACTGGTGCTGCTCGACACGATGAATTTATGGATCGACATCCGGCGCGAGGCGTTGGAGGAGGTGCTGCGGCGCGTCGACCTCATTCTGATGAACAACGAGGAGGCCTGCCAGTTCGCCCGCACGACGTCGGTGGAGCGCGCGGCGCAGACGCTGCTCGAATACGGCGTCCGGCGCGCGATCATCAAAAAGGGCGAGCACGGCTGCCTGATGTTCTCGCGCCAGGGCTTCTTCGCCGCGCCGGCGCTGCCGCTGGCCGACGTGGTCGACCCCACCGGCGCGGGCGACACCTTCGCCGGCGGGTTCCTCGGCTATGTGGCCAAGAAGAACAGCCTGACCGACGATGTCATGCGCCAGGCGGTCGTGGTCGGGACGGCGATGGCGTCGTTCTGCGTCCAAGGCTTCGGCGTCGAGCGCGTCGCGAGCCTGAAGCGCGAAGACCTGCGCGAGCGAGTCAAGCAAGTGGCCGCGGCCATGGCCTGCCCGCCCGTGCGAATCTAATTAACGGGGCAGGCGCGGAAGACCCGCCGTGCGCGAAGCGCTTTGGAGTGCGGCGGCTTGCCCAGCAGGCGGCAGGCGGTCGTGCCACCGAGGTTTCCGCCGCTTTGGTGGTAGAACGTTCTTGACCCAGATTGTGATACCGAATACGGTATCGTGATGGATGTTCCGCGCGTCGTCGTGGATTCCAATGTTCTCGTGGCGGGTCTGCGATCCCGGCGCGGAGCGTCGTTTCGACTGCTGAGTCTCATGGGCGCCGGCCGATTCGTTACGGTCGTAACGGTGCCGCTTGTGGTTGAGTATGAGATGGCGCTGGGCGATCGCGAGCATGGGTTGCCATATGACCGGGAGGAGATCCGCAGGTTCCTTGACTACTTCTGCGCGATATCGGATCGAAGAAAGGTCCACTTCCTGTGGCGTCCTTCTCTGCGGGACGCCAACGACGACATGGTGCTTGAGGCGGCGGTCGCGGGGGGATGCAAGCGCATCGTCACATTCAACACGAAGGACTTCGCCGGGGTCGAACGGTTTGGAATCCGTGCCGTGCCGCCCGGGGAGTTCCTGAGGGAACTGAGATCTGGGAAATGAGCACCCTGAGTCTAAGACTGCCTGATTCACTTCATGAGACGGCCAAGACGCTCGCCAAGAAGGAGCATGTTTCCGTCAACCAGTTGATCACGACAGCCGTCGCGGAGAAGATCTCCGCCCTGATGACCGAGGACTACCTCGAACAACGGGCCCGGCGCGGCAAGAGAAAGGACTTCGAGGCCGTCCTTGCCAAGGTTGCCGACGCGGAGCCGGACGAGGCCGACCGGCTCTGAGACCCGGCGAACCGGGCTGCGATCCGTATGAACGAGTCGAGTCATGCCGGTCCATTCCTATGGCCTGATCTCGGACACGCACGGGCTTCTTCGCTCCAAGGTCTTCGAGGCATTCGAGGCCGTCGAACTAGAGGGGCGCCCTACTTGATTTGAGGTGTTCCTGAACGCCTTGGAAGCGCGCCTGGGGCGCACGCTGAAGAAGCAGAAGCCGGGTCCCCGGCCACCCGCCAAAACGGGGGACCATCCTACTCAGAGAGATTCCCTCGCCGGATCAGGTGAAATTAAGTAGGGTGTCCCTTTAATTTGTGTTGTTCTATCGGCTCATGCAGCAAGCCGTGGCCGTGGACCCCGTCTCGGAAAAGCGAATTCGAGGCGGTCGCCCCTCAGGTTGAGATACAACATATGGCAGGCGGTGGAGTCATCTGCATAGCTCTATAAACTTTATAATCGTTGTTCGGCATAGAAAGGAGACAGTATGGCGGCTTTCAATGGTCTTGGAATGCATCTTGGCAGTCTTGCTCGTCTTTCGAATGCGAAAACACGGTCAATCAGCGCCGAGAACCCTCGCGGAGAAAAGGGCAAAGGCGCCATGGCTACGGAGGGCACGGGGGCGAGTTGCGCGCGTGATCTGGGGCAGGGCTGGAAGGTATCTCCAAGCGTCAAGATCGAGGCAGGCCAGACCTATGCGTTGGCGGATATTGACGGCCCCGGCGCGATTCAATCCATGTGGCTGAGCGGCGACGTAGCGCGGAAAGGCCCGCTGAGCCGATACTACATCCTCCGGATCTACTGGGACGGTCAGGAGACTCCCTCGGTAGAATGCCCCTGCAATGATTTCTTCGCATCCGGGTGGGGAGAGTATGCGCAGGTCAATTCCCTCCCCGTCGCCGTCAATCCCAATCGGGGCTACAACTGCTTTTGGGAAATGCCGTTCCGCAAGCGCTGCCGCATCACGCTGGAGAATCGGCATCGCGAGCCCATGATTCACTACTATCAGATCAACTATACGCTGACCGATGTGCCGGAGGATGTGGGGTATTTCCACGCGCAATTCCGACGAACCAATCCGCTGCCCTACAAGCAACCCTATCTCATTCTCGAAGGGGTCAAAGGACAGGGCCAATATGTGGGCACGGCGCTCGCTTGGGGGGTGAACAACAACCGCTGGTGGGGGGAAGGGGAGATCAAGTTCTATCTCGACGGCGATGCCGAGTTCCCTACGATCTGCGGAACCGGAACGGAGGACTACTTCGGCGGCGCCTACAATTGGGACGTGGAAGGTCAATACGTGACGTATTCGACGCCGTTCATGGGGATGCACCAAGTGATCCGCCCCGACGGCACGTACAAGGCGCAACAGCGCTTCTCCATGTACCGGTGGCACGTCATGGACCCCATCCGGTTCGAGGAGGATCTGAGAGTCACCATTCAGGCGCTGGGGTGGCGTGATGGCCGTCGTTACTTGCCCTTGCAGGATGACATCGCCTCGGTGGCGTACTGGTATCAGACGCTGCCCACGGCACGATTCCCCTCCTTGCCAGACTCGGACCACTTGGAGATCATATAATTGCTGAACCAGTCGCTCCAGCGGAGGCGGACAAGCCGCACCGCCGAGCGTCAGGTAGATTAGAGGGACACTTCACTCGATTCCAAATCGGCAATCGGCATTCGACAATCGGCAATCAGTGACTCCCAATCCCGAGGTGCTTCCCATGCCCTCTCCTCTGAACGTCGGCTTGATCGGATTCGGCAACATCGGCGCGGGGGTCGTGCGGCTCCTGCACGAGCACGCGGAGTTGATCGCCGAGCGCTGCGGGCGGCCGATCCGCCTGGCGCGCATCGCCGACATCGACACCACGACGAAACGCGATTGCCCTGATGTTACGGCGATCCTGAGCAGTGACACCGACGGCCTGCTCGCCGACCCGCAGATCGACGCGGTGATTGAACTGATCGGCGGCTACGAGCCGGCGCGCACGTTCGTCGAGCGGGCGTTGCGGGCGGGCAAGAGCGTCGTGACCGCGAACAAGGCGATGCTCGCGCGCCATGGGGCCGACCTGATGGCCGCGGCGCCGAAGGGGGCCTCGCTCCTCTACGAGGCGGCGGTGGGCGGAGGCATCCCTCTCATCCGCGCCATCGACCAGGGGCTGGCGGCCAACCGCATCCGCGGCATCCGCGGCATCGTCAACGGCACGACGAATTTCATCCTCACTCGCATGGAGGCCAAGGGCGTGCGCTTCAAGGAGGCGCTCGCCGAGGCCCAGAAGCGCGGCTACGCCGAGCCCGACCCCACCCTCGACGTCAACGGCACGGACACGGCGCACAAGATCGCCCTCTTGGCCGCGCAATGTTTCCAGCAGGACATCCGCATCGGCGACATCAAGGTGGAGGGCATCGAGAGCCTGACGCCGACCGATTTCGCCTACGCCAAGGAATTGGACTACAAGATCAAGCTGCTCGGCATCGCGAAATCCGAATCGCCCGACGGGCCGGTCGAGGTTCGCGTCAGCCCGACGCTCCTGCCCGCCTCAAGCCTTTTGGGGCAAGTGCCGGGCGTCTACAACGCCATCGAGATTGACGGCGAGCCGGTCGGGCCGACGCTCTACTACGGCCAAGGCGCTGGGCCGAAGGCCACCTCCAGCGCCGTGGCGAGCGACCTGATGGCCCTGGCGGCGTGCAAGGGCAACCAGGAGCCGCCGATGCGACTGCGCATCCCGGTGGGCAAGAAGAACCTGAAACCCATCGAGGACATCGTAACTGAGTATTACCTGCGCTTCCTCGTCACCGACAAGCCGGGCACCATGGCGGCGCTTAGCCGCGTGCTGGGGGAGAACAACATCTCCATCCGCTCGATGATCCAGCACGGCCGCGAGCGCGCCGAGAACGCCACCGTCATCCTCATCACCCACGCCGCGCGCGAAGGCAACGTGCAGAAGGCCCTCCAGGCCATCCGCGCGCTGGAGGTCAACAAGTCCGATCCGTTTGTGCTGCGGGTGGAAGAGGTTTGAGCGTAGTTTGCTTATGGCGCACGGCGGGGCGATTCAGGGCAGGCGCTGACGCCATTTCATCGGATCTCGTGAAGTGTGAAAAACACAGTAGACCGTCGCCGCGCCGCCCATACGACGTGTCCATGAACAAAGCCATGAAGACCACGTAATACACCATCACGTGCGCCGGCAGGAGACGCTGCCGCCGACTGGCTCGCCCCGTTTCCGCCAACACCCGTCGCACCGCCGCCAACGGAATGGCCTTCGCCAAAACCCCGATACTAATGTAGTCCGTGATGCGCGCCCCCGTGGGCAACCGTGGAAGGCCCATGCCTGGCGCGGCATGCGACGCAAACTTGCTTCGGTATCGCTTGCCGGCGGTGCCGTTCCCGGTCTGAACCACCCGCCTCATTACGGAAGTTGAGTAACTCATTCTGAAGCGTGTTGCGATGGAATGTTGCGCCGGTTGGGGTTGGGCGCGTTTTTTCGGGATCATGGTGTCGCTAGTAAAACTGTATTTTTCACTTGACAGGCGCTGCGTATAGCATTACTATT
>JAPLSS010000053.1 GCA_026398515.1 Candidatus Sumerlaeota bacterium
GGCAGTCCTTCCGCATGGGCGCTCTCGAAGAGGATCCCCTCGGAGGCCAACCTGTCGAGGTTGGGGGTCTTGACGACCGGAGCGCCCATGCAGCCGAGGTGGTCGGTCCGGAACGTGTCTGCGCAGATCCAGATCAGGTTCATTGCCGCGGTCCCCAATTCGCGCGATCTTTCGATTCATCCCACGATCCGGTAGACGCCGACCCGATTGCCTGTAAGCATGATGTTGCGGACAACGTAGGCTCGACCGCGCTCGGCGTCGACCTGACAGAGGACGCGCAGGATGTCGCCGTCTCGGTCGGCTGTGCTGTGGATCGGCAGACGTCCCAGTGGTTCATAGTCCGATAGGCGGGCGACTTCGATCCCTCGGTCGCTCAACGTAAAGATTCGATCTCGCTGGTGGTCCGTTCGCAGGACGGCGAACCCGAGTCGCCGAGGGAGGCGCTCGACGACCTTGTTGGTCTCAAGGTCGATGGCCCACGCCCACACGTACAGCCGGTTGGCACGCTCGTCGAGACAGGCGGCGTGGAAGGCCCCGGCCCGCCTCAGGTAGCCGGGCGTGTCCCTCGTGTAGAGCGGGACGTCCAGGCCCCTGACGTCAATCTCGTCGAGAATGGAGTAATCGTCGCCGTCCACAACCCAGACCCGCTGCTGGGGCGGGTGGTAGGCGTAAATGCGGTTCAGCCGCCGGTGAACGTTGAGCGTATACTCGGTGGCTCCGGCGAACTGGCCGGGGTCGTGCTTGATCTGTTCGCCAAGGACCACGCGCCGGATCAGTCGGTCTGTCCGTCCGTCGATGACGGCGAAGCCGTTGTAGCGCAGCAGGACGGCGTAGACGCGATTGCGCAGGGAATCGATGGCCACCCGCCCCCACACGCGGTGGATCAAGTTGCAGCCCACGCCGAGGTTGACCGACTTGAGGCGCCTGCCCGAACGCTCCGAGATGACGTCGACCTCGCCGCGTTCCGCGTTGTTGACGTAGATCTTGCCGGTCCTGGGATTGGCCGCCGCGCCCGTGACCCAGCCAGCAAGGGGGACCGACTGGACGCGCTTCTCGTCGGGCTTGAGGAGGAGGCAGGCCCGGTGGAAGTGGGCGGGGACCGCGACGACGCCGGTCTTGGGGTTGAGGGTCAATTCGTCCACTGTGCCTCCATACCCGCGCCATTTCCCCAGCTCCACGTCTTCGTCACAACCAATCTGGCTCACGGAGGCATCGTCTTCGTTGGCGACGTAGGCCAGGCGCCTTTCCTGGTCGACGGCCACCCATGCCGAGATGATTCCGACGGGGATGTGCTTGAGCACACGGCGCTGCTTGCAGTCGATCACCGACACCGTGGATGGCTGTCCCCTATTGTCGTAAGCCTCTCCGAGGAGGTTCACGACATAGAGCTTGCCCAGGTCGCGACAGACGTCCAATCCCCAGGGATTGCATTGCGTCTCGATAGTCGCCACGACCTTGCCACGGGAGGTATCGATGGCGAGGAGGTTGTCGTCCGCGCGGTTGGACACGAATACCGTATCGAACTCAGGACAGCAGACAACGCCCCGCGACCGGCGGCCTACCTCGACGCGGCCGATCACGCGGTTGCGCCGCGTGTCGATCACGCTGCAGACGCCGTTGCTCATGCGCGCCGGGTCTTCGAAGTTCTGGAAACGGGCCAGATTGTCCATCTGGGAAACCACGTAGGCGCGGTCGTTCTTCGAATCCACGGCGATGGGATAGGGCCAAGGCGCAACGGGGATGGCCGCAATCGGTTCGCCGTTGGGATCGTACACGCCGACGGTCGCGTCGCGTCCCTGGGCGACGTAGACCCTCCCGCTGCCTTCATGAACCGCGACGCCCGCCGGATGGCCCCCCGTCTGGACCGTCTTCACGACCTTTTCGCGACGAGTGTCCACGATCCACATGCAGTCCCGGTAGTTCGAGGTCACATATAGCGCGCCGGCGCCGGGATTAAAGGCGACTTCGGCGAAAAAGTGGTACTCGCGCTTCGAGAGCGGGATGGACTTCAGGCAGCGCCCTGTGTCCGCGTCGAGCACGGCAATGTTTGGCGTATGGGTGTGGGCGACGTAGAGGCGCCGCCGGGCCGAATCGACGGCGAGGCTATACAGGCCCACGCAGTTGCCCTGACGCGGGCCGACGAACAGGTCTTGTTCCTTGCGAAAGCGCACGCGATTCATGAGTACTCCCTCGCCCGCTCAGTTCGACTGTCAGCCGGCCCGAATCAGACTCGGCTTCAGGCGCCTTGGTTGGCGCAGCGCGCTTTCGTTCGATGGGTCTCCGCGCGTTTCACGCTCCGCCAGGGCTGGCGCCTCCTTTACCCGGGGGGGTCAGTAGGCTGCGCGTCAGTTTCAGTTCGTGGATGACAGAGCCATCCTCGCAAATCAATCGAAAGGTGACTTCGGGGTCTGGAACCGTGGCGTCGATCGTGAACTCGCCAAAGGCGTACTTGTCTGCAATGCCATAGAGCTGCGTGTCCCACTCAGGCTTTGTCACCGGGGGACCCTGCCTTCCACCCAGGCTCGCGGCTTCGAATTCGTAGAAGTCAAACCCGGATGGCCGCGGGATGCGGAACCCGCGCGCGCCGTGCCGGTCGCCTGAAATCAGCAACACGCCCCCGATCCGGTTCTTCTCGATCAGATCAAAGATCCGCTCCCTCCCCTTCGAGTCCCACACGCCCCACGAATCCTTGCCGTCTGAGACGTAATCACTCCACATCGTGCCACTCGACAGGATGATGAACGGCCCCTTGCAATCGAGCAACTGGGCCTCCAGCCATTTCATCTGGTCCTCGCCGAGAAATGAGCCCTCTTTGCCGGGAGCGGTGCGGAAATAGCGCTCGTCGGTCATGATGACGTCACAGGGGCCGATGCGCGTGCGGAGAAAGACACCGCGCCGGTCATCGCCGAAGCCATAGGAGGGATTGTTCCATGCGTGCCGGAACACTTCCCACACCCCCTCTTGGTCCTTCTTGGTGTAGCCTTTTGGAATCCCCCATAAATCGTTGTCGAAATAGTCGTGATCATCCCAGGTAGCGTAAACGGGAACGGTAGCCACAAGACTCTGCCAGGCGGGGAAAAAGTCGCGCAGCAGGTAATCCGCGCGGTGCAGTCCGACATGGTTGTTCCTGTCCTGCACGGCGATGTCGCCGAGGAGCAACAGAGCCGCCGGTTCACGGCTTCGGATGAGATTCGCCTGTTCTTGGTTGTCCAACCCCCATTGGTGAAAACAGCTGCCGAAGGCAATGCGGACTTTTGCCGGCTTTGTATCGTCCGGGGCTGTGTTGATGGACGCATGTTCCGGAACGGCAATGGGTTTCCCGTCCACAAGGACGCGATACGGGTAGCGGGTCCCGGGCTTCAGACCGGTGACGGGCACAATGGCGGCCAAGTCTGTTTCCGGCGTGCTCTGGACCGGCCCATAGGACTTCTCCACTCCGTCCACAGTCACCCGCGCCTCGACCTTCGCCGGGCGAAGCGTGCGGAGCCACACCCGTGCCCCATCCGGGGCGACGGTCCCGAGCATTGGGCCGCCGAGATGGGCGATCCCATTCTCCGTGCACAGCCGCTGAACCTCTGGGTCGCCTGCCAGGTCGGCATATGTGGCATTGGATTTCGCCACAAAGGCCTTGAACACAGCCTCGTAAAGACTCTGCGCCGCCGTAGTCTGCTCCCCCCACTGATTCAGCAACTTCAGGTTGCCCGCCGGGTCAGCGCTCTTGTCCGGTTTGTCCTTTTTCTTCTTCACGGAATTGGCAGCTTCCGCCGAGTCCGCGTTCTTTTTTCCCCCCGCGTTCGCCGCGCGCGCCAGCAGAGCCGGAGCCAGCAGCGCTATGGCCAGGTATCCGGCGGACATCGCCGAGATGATCCAGGCGCGAGAAGTTCCGCAGGCGGATTGACGGTTCACGTATTTCAAGATTGGCATGGTCCTCTTCTCCTTGTCGCGCGAATGCGGCCAACATCCTGGGAGGCGCTGTGCGTCAAAACCGTGAGCGCCGGATCGGCGCTCCTGGCCATGATTCGAAAACAGTGTCAAGGCTTGCCGCAACCTCTTGCCCGCACTCTCGATTGGCCGCGCTTCACACCTCCAAGCGCATCTGGTTCTCGGCCACGATCACCTCGCCTTGGAAGACCTTCCGCATCGCCTCCTGATAGACATGGCCAGACTGTGTGTCCTGGACGTGGGTCAGCGCCACCTTCCTGGGATTGGCCCGCACGGCCGCCGCGGCCAGTTCCTCGGGCGAACTGTGCTTGCCGCACGCGTCCATAATGAAAAGATCCACGCCCTTGGCCAGGCGTTCGATGTTTTCGCAAGGGAAGCCCGTGATGCGGCCGGAGCCGTCTTCGGCCGGCGCGGCGACGTCGCCCGAGATCGCCACGGACTTCTCCACGGCGCCGCCCTGGGAGACGATGTCAATGCGGTAACCCAGCGCGTTGGGCCCGTGCTTGACGTGCGTGC
>JAPLSS010000886.1 GCA_026398515.1 Candidatus Sumerlaeota bacterium
CCTGACCGTCCCGGCCGGCTACTCCATCGTCGAGCCCCTGAGCGCCACCATTCCCGCGGGCGGGAGCGACACCTTCACCGTCGAGTTGCCGACGACGGCAGGCGGGACTTTCACCGGCGACATTTCCTTCGATAACAACGACAGCGACGAGAACCCGTTCAACTTCAGCATCACCGGCACGATCCAGACGGTTTCCCGAGCGAAGGAGTGGACCAAGTTCGATTGATACGGCAAGACGGTTCACTGTAGAGCAGGTGAACCCGTGTAACGCGTAGCGGCGTCAGACGATTCGTCTGATGCCGCTACGTGCTTTGCGTTTCGCCGGGGCCCCCGCCGGGGCCGCCGGCAGGCCATGAAACCGAAAGGTTGGCGAGAAAGAGATGTTCATCGATGACCACATGCACACGAGCCGGATTCAGGGAGTGCGCCGCCCCAACGGCACGCGGTTCCCCACCCCCGCGGAACTCATCGCCATCATGGACGAGTCTGGGATCGACATGGCCGTGGTCCTAAGCACTGTCAACCCGGAGTGCCGGTACTGCTTTGTCATCCCCGAGGAAGTGTTGGAGATCTGCGCCGAGCATCCCGACCGGTTCATTCCCTTCGCCAGCGTCGACCCGCGGATGCTGAAGAACAGCGTCGAAAGCGACTATCTGCCCCTGTTGAGCTACTACAAATCCGTGGGGTGCAAAGGCATCGGCGAGTACATGCCCAATCTGCCTTTCGATGACCCGCTGAATTTGAATGTATTCCGCCAAGTGGGCGAAGCGGGGCTGCCTCTCTTGTTTCACATCGCGCCCAAGATCGGGGGCTGTTACGGGTGCTACGACGAATGCGGCCTGCCCCGCCTAGAGAATGTCCTGCGCGAATGCCCGCATCTGACGATGCTGGGGCACTCCCAGCCCTTCTGGTCTGAGATCAGCAGCGATTTGACGAAACAGACCCGCACGGGATACGTGTCGGGCCCGGTGACGCCCGGACGGGTCGTAGAGTTGATGCGCAAGTATCCCAACCTCCACGGCGATCTTTCCGCGGGCAGCGGCTTTAACGCCGTCACTCGGGACCCGGAGTTTGGCTATCGCTTTCTCGAAGAGTTTCAGGACCGGCTCTATTTTGGAAGCGACATCTGCAATCCGGCGCAGCGGCCTCGGCTTGCGCCGTATTTGCGGGAACTCAAACAGAAAAGGCTGATCTCGTCCGAAGCCTACGAGAAGATCACATGGAGGAATGCGGCCAAGCTGTTTAACTTGCGCCTGCGGTCGAGCGACGCGGAACGGTCAGAGGGCGCCCAGCCCGCCTTGCCAAAGGCCGCCGACGCGCCAAGTCGCTGAGGGCTTTTGTCAGGACTTGCTTCAGCCTTCGAAAAGCGCAAGAACGAGGGCGCTTCTATTCCAGAACAATCACCTCGTACTCCTTGATCTCCGGCAACGAGATCACGCCTTGTTCGCCTACCGCTAGCGTTTTCCCGCTCACCAGCGCCTTGGCCGAGGCGATGGGACTGCTCACTTCCAGCGAAAGCCCATGGAGAGGCGTGACGCGCTCAATGGGACGAGACATGCTTCCTGTGTAGTTGACCAAGTGAACGAGCACGGCCCGCGCCGACAGAGACTCCCGAACCGTGATCTCCACCGATTCCGGCGCATTGCGCAGTCGAACGCGGGGGGCCGAGTGTTCGTCGATGATGCTCTGAATGAGCCGCCTGCAATGGACGATGCCGAATCGACGGTATAACTCAAAAAACGCTCCGGCAAAGTAATAGGAGACGCCATCGCCCATGCGATTCTTGATGATGAAGGGGCTTGCCGGGGCTTCGGGACGCCCGGCATAGCGGCCGGCGAGCGGCGGGCAGAGACGCCCCATCACTTCGGCCGTTTCGGCGGGTTCAACCTCCAGGGCGATGGTTGGCGCAGGAAGATAGCGTGCGCCTTCCTCGGCGAAAACGTCATACCTTTCCTCAAGGCAGAAATAGTCGTGCGTCTTGTATCGGCGATATCCTCTGACGGAGGCGCCGATCACATCCGCCAGGATGAAGTCATCGCGTTTGTCGCCGCCTCCATCGTATAGCGATGTCTCCGAGTCGGCGACGATCACGCCTCCGTCTCTTACATAGGCGCGGATGGCCTCTGCCGCGCTTTCCTCCAGGCACGCGCCCGTTGGGATGACTAGGACGGCGTATCGATCCAGATCCTCGATGTTCAGCTCGGTAATCACATCCCAGGGGATTCCCGACCGGAAAAGAACGCCGCACGCGCCCTGAACCGCGTCGGCGTAGTTGCCGACGCCCTTCGCTGCGGCATTCGAGCCCGTGGCGTAAAAATCCGCCGCCGCTTCGGAGGTCTTGTAGTATTTGGCGGTGTTGAACGAGTAAAGCAACGCCACCTCTGCCAAGCTTCTCGTGTGCTCGTAGAGAGCGGCGTGATTCTTGTCAAACGCAATCATCTCGTGGACGGCGTTTCCCGAAACGCCCCTCAGGCTTTCCGTATTGCAGTGGATTCCATACCATGCGCTGCATCCGTTGGCTAGAATAGACGCATAACACAGCTTTGTTTCCGCTGGCGTGTGCAGATGCCAGGACCAAGGCTTATGGTCCCCTGCCATGAAAATAACTTTCCGTTTGCCCTGGGCGACGGCCTCTACCATCCGCGCATGAACACCACACCGCCAGACGTCAACGTCCTTCGGCGGGCCATAGAACTGGAACCCTCCTTCCGTACCCACGATGTCGTTATGAGAAAGAATTTTTTTCATCTGACTGGCCGACGAGGCCGCGTTCATCAGGTGGGCATTCGAGTAGGTAAGCCATCGAGGGTTGATCTTCTTGGCTGTAGCATAGGCGCTCTTCATGAATTCAATCGCTGTATCCAAGCCAAAATCCACCGCTTGCTCGGGAGTGGCCGCCTCCAGGGCAATGCCTCGCGTGCTGAAGAACCTCTCTCGGCAGCGCGGGCAATAGCACGGCCGCGAATTCGGACCGTCCAGAAAAATGCCCGCGATGTCATAGCCCTTCAGGCTCTCAATCGATGTCAAGAAACGATCAGACCACGAGGAGTTCAAGCAGCATGCGTAGTAAGTCTCATATAACATCCTATAGGCGCCTTGGTAGTCGACCTGCGCCCACTCCGCAATCTTGCCCCGTTGGGATGCGGCTAGGATATGGCAGTTCAGGTACACAATAATGGAAATCCCGTTCCGGGCAGCTTCCGCCAGATACTCCGCCAGGAGATCGCCGTGCACGTCCTTGTCAAATACGGCGGTGTAGAGTTCAGAATGAGTATGAAACAACTGTTCGACGCCAAAACCGAACTCTTGCCACAAGCGAGGGATCGACAGCGTCTTCTTTTGTCCTCCCTCGAAGTTGCATTGGAGCGCGGCGATGCGCAGGTGATGAGGCAACGGTTCGTGGCTCACGGTTGTTCTCGTTCCGTCTCAGGATCGGGCCTGTTTTCGCTGGCAACTCAAGAGCATGCCGCCTAACATACATCGCGTCAACGGGAGACCGCATGACTTGTGCCGACGCCTCAGGCGTCTGGCGCCGCTGGAGTTCGAGCGTTTGTCGCGCGACCGGATGTCTGGAGGGAGGCCATGTCTCTGAAATATCGATTGGCCGTTTTCAGTGATGAGATCTCCCAGGATTTGGAAAAGATCATTGAAGTCTGCAAGAACTACTCCGTTCCCGGCATCGAATTGCGCTCGCTGTGGAACAAGGGGCCTGAGAGTCTTTGCCCGGCCGAAGTGAAGCAATACCGTTCGCGCGTGGAAAGCGAAGGCCTTGCAACGTGTTGCGTGGCCGCGCCCTTCTACAAGTGCGACATGGCTGATTCCGCGGCCATCGAAAAGCACCTCGACATCCTGCGCCGCTGCGTCGATCATGCTCACGCGCTGGACGCCCCGTTCGTCCGCGGATTCACCTTCTGGCGCACGGGAGCGCTGGACGGGGAGAGGCTGCGACGTCTGGCCGATCTGTTTGAGAAGCCCATTGCCATCCTGGAGGGCATGGACGCGACGCTGGCTATTGAGAACGAAGGATCGACCCACGTCGGCACAGGGAAGGAATGCCGGCGGTTTCTGGATTGCCTTAACCATCCGCGAGTCCGATCGCTGTGGGACATGGGCAACTCGATGTCCTTCACCGAACAAGGGACACCGTTTCCCGAAAACTACGAAGCGCAAAAGCCGTGGATGGCGCATGTTCACATCAAGGAGAGCAGCCTGGGCGAGGATGGCAAGGTTCGTTTCCATCGTGTCGGCGACGGCCAGGCGCGGATCCTGGATCAGCTGTGGGCGTTGCGCGACGACGGCTACTCGGGCTGGGTTTCGCTCGAGACCCATTGGCGTCCCGTCGAACTCAGCGAGCGTGAAGTCAACCTTCCGGGCGGCGCGTCTTACAGCAAGGATGGCGAATTCGCCACACGGGCTTGCCTGGAGGTGTTGCGGCGGTGGATGAAGGATCTGTAGTCGAGCCGGCGGCCTTTCGTCAGGACTGACGGCTGCGCCGCGCGCATAACACAGATGCTTGCCCGCGCGCCGTATGCCTCGTTCCAGAGAGGATCGTCTCGGCTTTGACCTATCGGGCTTCCTAGGAGCGACATAGATAAGAATCCCAATGGCTTCACTTGCTTCAAGGAGGTAGAATCCATATGAGAACGATGATGGCTCTTCTTTCGGTTTTTGCGTCCTCTCCATTCCCGGCGTCTGTCCTCTCGGCGGCTGAGACGAACGGAGGGTCGGATGATGGTCTGCCCAAGGTCTTGATCATCGGCGACTCAATTTCTCTGGGGTATAAGAAACCCCTTGAGGAAAGCCTGAAAGGCAAGGCGCTGGTGAAACATAACCAGGGCAACGCGCAGCATACGGGCATCGGCCTTGAGCGGCTTGACACGTGGATCGGCGAGGAGAAATGGGACGTGATCCACTTCAACTGGGGCCTGTGGGACCTGTGTTACCGCAATCCGGATTCAGACGCCCCGGGACACAGGGACAAGGTTCAGGGAAAACTCACAAACACCCTGAAGGAATATGAGAAGAACCTGGACCAGCTTGTCACGCGACTGGAGAAGACGGGGGCTGTCCTGATCTGGGCCAGCACGACTGCGGTTCCAGAGGGAGAGGCCGGCCGATTCGTGGGGGACGACAAGAAATACAACGACGTTGCGGAAAAGGTCATGAAGAAGCACGGGGTCATGATCGACGATCTGTATTCCCTCACGAAGGGCCTTCCACCCTCTTTGTTTCTCGGTCCCGGCAATGTTCACTACACGAGCGAAGGCTATGAGAAAGTAGCCCAACGCGTCGCCGAGGTGATCGAAGCGGATTTAAAAGGCAAGCCATCCGCCCGGGAAGATGCAGACAGCCGGCCTGCCCAGCCATAGCGGCATACGCTTGGCGGGCCGTTCAAAGAGGTCGGTTAGTCCTGAGTTTTGTGGTTTTGTTCGTTCGATGGCTGTTTCGGGCAGCCTGTGCCTTGAGGCTGTTGGAGCTTTGTTTGATCGGCAGTGGCCTCTTCATCGGGGTTTTCCGCGATCGCCGTTGCTCAACCGGCGGGCGACAACCCGAAAGGGGAAGCCAATGTCCGATTGCCTGGAGGTTGCTGTCATGCCGCTCACCATCTGCCTCATCGGCGCTGGTAGCCGAATTTTCGGCCTCTCGGCGCTATCCTCCCTGTTGCGCACGCCGGAACTGCGTGGCAGCGAAATCCGTCTCGTCGACGTCCGCGCCGATGAACTCGGCGTCATCGCCCACGTCGGTGAACGCATCAACCGCGAATGGGACGCCGGGTGCGTCATCCGGCATTCCACCGACCGCGCGCCCATGCTCGCCGGCTCCGATTTCGTTGTCATTTCCGTCGCCATCGACCGCTGGACGCGCTGGAAACTGGACCACGAGATCGGTCTGCGTCATGGCGTCATGCACTACGCCGAGAATGGCGGTCCGGCCTCGTTCGCCCACGCCGCGCGCAGCCTGCAGGTAGTCATGCCGATCTTCAACGACATCGCCGAGGCCGCGCCCGACGCCTACGTCCTCAACTTCACCAACCCCGTTCTACGCGTCGTCCTGGCCGCGCGCCGCTACGCCGACCTCGAAGCCTTTGGCATCTGCCACCAGATCAACTATGGCTATAAGATCGTCGGCTATTTGTTGCGCCATCGGCTTGGGGTCGAGGCGCCCAACCAGTTCGGCGATCCGCACGCCCCGGAGGTCCAGAAGGCCATCACCGCCTGTCGCAACAAGGCGCTGGAGAGGATCGACATCAAGGCCGCCGGCCTGAATCACTTCACCTGGATGACCGCCGTCACTGACAAGGAGACCGGCGAGGACCTTTACCCGCTCCTCCTGCGGGAAATCGCGCAGGCGCCGGCAGCGTTCGAGCCCCTTACCCGCCGCTGCTTCGAAATCTTCGGCCTGCTGCCCGTGCCTGGCGACATGCACCTGTCCGAGTATCTTCCCTACACGCACAATCCCACGCGCAACGCGTGGGCACGCTACAACATGAGAATGTACGATTTCGAGAGGGCCACGGCCGGGACTGAGGACGCATGGAAGCGCCTGCGCGCCATGGCCGATGGGACGGAAAGCATCGACCGCCTAAGGGAGGCGCACAGCGAACGGGTCGAGGCCGTCATCGCCGCCATCGTCGCTAATCGCAATGCCTACGAACAGGCGGTTAACCTGCCCAACGAAGGCGCCATCGCCAATCTGCCCGAAGGCGCGATCGTGGAGACTCCTGCCGTGGTCAGTTCCGGGGGCATCCATGGATTGTCGATGGGGGGTCTGCCCGAAGGTGTGGCCGAACTGTGCCGGCGGGAAGCCTTGATCGCGGGCATGACAGTCGATGCCATCGTTCAAGGCGACCGTCTGATGGCCATCGAAGCGATGGCGCTTCAGCCGATGGTCGACGACCTCGATCTCGCCGCCCGGCTGGTCGATGACTACATCGAAGCAAACAAGGGCTATTTCCCGGATTTCGAATAAAGGACTAACCGCATAGAGATTAGAGCAACCTAGCCGCAACCAACAGCAGTGGCGCTTGACAGGCAGGGCCCCTGGATATGCCAGCTATTTAGGCGACAGCCGGCCTGCATAGCCTGACCGTTGACGCCGGCAGAGATTCGCCCGTGACGATAGCGCGACGTATCAGCGGCTGGCGCATATCGGAGGAGATGGCATGGAGCTCCGGCGCCGCGCCGCGGCCTTCCGCCCTACTGTCTATCTGGCGGGTGTTTTCTTTTCACATCGATAGATGATAAATGGCACCGAATGTGACAAGATGATAAGATAGACGGCTGGAAATTGTTGCTCTCTGAGATATGCCATTGAGACGACGGTTCAGCAAACGCCGTCGTAGATTCGATCGTGCGCGTTTCCCAGGATCTCGCCCTTGCCGCCGATGAACTGGAATTGGCGGCCGTAGGAACTGGACGGGCAGAAGCATAGTTGCACCGTGCCGCGCAGGCCCGACTCGTATTCCATCAGGCCGATGTAGTGGTCGCCGGCGTCTTTCGTGGAATTGTAGAAGCAGTGTGAGAAGGTCGTGCCGTCGTCGGTCTGGCCGTCAGGCGTGGTCATTGTCCAGCGGGTTCGCGCCACCAAGAGATGGTCTTCGCACGGGTCCGGGCATGTAGCGCAGTCCTGCCCTCGCGCCCTTTCGGGAACGAACTTGTTGAGGCCGCTCCACATGACCACCCGCGCGGGCAACTGGCCGAAGCACCAGTCGAGAATATCATAGTCCTGGCACGCCTTCTCGACGTTCAGGCCGCCGTCGAATCTCTTGAGCCGGCGCCAGGTGCGGAAGTAGTGGAGGCCGCCACGGTAGTAGGCGCGCCAGTCGAAGAGCAACGGCTCGCCGATTTCGCCCGAGGCGATCAACTCTCTCAACTTCGCGAAGAGCAGCGCGTAGCGCATCACGAAGCTTACGCCACGAACTGCGCCTTGCCAGTGGCGTGGGGACGGGGTAGAAGGCGGGAAAGAGGTTGAAACGCCGGAGGGCCATGTGGCGGCATGGGTTTTGCCGGAGCAACTCAAAGCAGGGCCGATCGGCGAACCTGTGTAAAACCTATGCCCCCATAGCATGCGTCACTACGAACTCTGCTACGAACTTTGTTACGAACTTACTGCGGGAGCCGGCGATGAAACTGTCTATGATGTCCTATACCATAGCCCGCCAAGCGGCGGCGTTCAGCCTGCGCGGGATGCTAGAACTGACGCGGGAACTCAACCTGGAGGCCATCGATTTTGTCGGCCTTCACGGCGCCGAGCCGAAGGAATTGCGCCGCATGATCGACGACTTCGGGATTCGATGCGTGTGCCACACGTTCTTCGTCGATCTGAACCACGACACTCCCGCGGCGCGGCGTCCGGGCGTCGAGGCGGTCAAGCGGGGCGTGGAGGCGGCAGTCGTCCTCGGCGCCGACAAGGTGATGATCCCCACGGCGAATAAGACCGGCGCGCCGCGCGAGCAGGCCCGCCGCAACTACATGGATGGGCTGAACGACTGCGCCGAGTTCGCTCGCCCCGCTGGTGTGACGCTCACGGTGGAGAACTTCCCCGGCCCCGGCAGCCCGTTCGTGGTCTCCGACGATGTTCTGGAAGGCGTGCGCAAAGTCCCCGGCCTGAAGATCACTTTCGACAGCGGCAACGTCCTCACCGGCGGCGAAGACCCCGGCGAGTCGTTTCGACGTTGCGCGGAGCATGTCGTGCATGCCCACTTCAAGGACTGGCGGCGCGCTCCGGAAGGCGGCAAGGGGATTCTCACCGGCCTTGATGGGAAACATTACAAAGCAGCGCTCATCGGCGAGGGAATCGTCGATCACGCCGCGGTCCTCCGCGCCATGCGCCAGGGAGGCTATCGCGGCTATATCAACATCGAATACGAAGGCGACGACTATTCCGCGGCGGAAGCCGTGCGCCGGGCGGCCCGGCTGCTCGACGGATTGATCGGGGAAGGCGCCGCGTGCGATTCGCGCGAATGAGACGACACGTGTCTTGGCATTCGTTCGCGTCATTCGCGCGATCTTCGGGCCGGACTTGGCTATGGTTGAATCCAGCCGGCCACGGTCGTGCGCAGCCCCTCCATTTCGCCGGCCTCGGCGATGAGCGCGATGCGCAAGCGGTGAACGGCGGACGTTTCGATCCGCAAGGTCTTGTCGCCGCGTTGAATCGTGGCCTGCCCCATCGGCTTCCAGCGCCCATCGACCATTTCGCCAATCTCCGCCCGGGGTTCGCGCCATTCGGCGGTCGAAGGCAGCGAGAGCTCCGTCGCGCCCAACAGAAAGACGACAATCTGCTTTGTCTGCTCCAGCGGCTTCTTGTCAGCGCCGATCAGCATCAATCGTCCGTTGCTCGTCATCCACCTGCCGCCCAGATCGCACGCGCCCTCAAAACCGGCGGCGATGATCTCGTCGGCTTTGTTGAACGCGAACAGCGACTCGCGCTGTGGCGCCACCGTAACCTGGACCGGCGATTTCGCCTGCGTCAGCGAGACGGTCGTCGGATCGTTTCCCCGGTTGCAGACAACGAAAACCTGCTCGCCATCGAGCGTGGGCTGGCGCAATACGGGCGACTGAGACTGGATCGGTTGGACCGGAAGACGTGCGACGCTTTCCCGTTCGAGGACGTATTCATACAGCGCCGTGTCCTTCCATGTGTGACGTAGTTCATACGGCTCCGGCGAGAAATACGTCTTGCCCTTGCCGAGGGAGAACTCGCACAACGCCGGCTGGCCTCCCGCCGATAGAAGCACCTTGGCGCCGGCCGGCTCAACCTGGATGCACGGCGCGAAGTCCAGCGCCGCTTTCCCCGAGGCCAGCGGGATCTCGCAGGGCGCCGGCTTGCCCCGCGCCGAGTCGATATTGGGATAGTTCTCCTTCACGAACTCGACGCCCGCCAGTGTCTTCAGCCGTTCCACGCGCGAACGCTTGCGCCACCGGTCATAGCTGAAATCGCCCGTCACCAGCAGGCGGCCGCCGTCTTTCACGAACGCGATGAGCCGCTCCACCGTTTCGTCTTCCGGGCAATAGGGAATCGGCCAGACAAGGAGCTTCGCGCTCTTCGGCAGAGAGGCAAGGCTGGATTCGTTGATCGAGGCGAAGTCGACGCTGCATCCCATCAATATGTCCATGCCGCGGGCAACGGCCTCGTTCACCTTCGCGCGCTCGCCGCCCGTGCGATGATTGTCTGGCACAACGTAGTAGACCTCCGGCGACTCGAAGCGGGGCGCGAAGTTGCGCAGGAAAAGCCCGGCGAAGCCAAAGGCTGTCCCCATGTCGCGCGGCTCGTGCTGGCCGTTATGCAACAAGCCGAAGCAGAAGAGGAAGGTGTCGGGATCGTAGGCGTGCCAGTTGCAGGCCATCGATCCGCCCAAGCCGAAGGACTGAAGCGCGGTGGTCAAATGACAGTCGACGCCCGCGTCATCGCCGGGTTCGGTCGCCGCCCAGTTCGTGTGCGTCCAGCCAATCACCTGCTCGGCCGTCTCGCGCAGCCCCGGGTTCTGGGCGAAACTGAACTCACCAATGGACATGCCGCGTCCGGCGAATCGCTGATCGATGAACTTCAGTTGGCTGCGGAAATTGTCATAGGTGGTGTAGGCGTGGTAGTTCGAAAAGTCGAGCCATTGGTTGGCCAGCCAGGGATCGGCGGCGCCTCCCTTGGGCAGGTACCCGTTGGTGACGGGCTTACCCGGCGCGCCGTCATGAACGCCTTGGGCATTGGCGCGCAGGCACGCCGACTGCCGATCGACGCTGAAGTCCTGGCGGTCGATGCCCGCGCGCGAAGCCCACGGTTCCGTATTCGGCGGCATGGGCGCGTCCTCGATCTTCAGACCAGGCTTTTCGTAGGCTTCGGCAAACGCCTCATCCGTTTGATAGCGCTTCTTCAGGAACTCCCGATATAGCGATGTCATGTGCGCATCGGGATGGGCCAAGACCGTCGGCTCGTTCTGTACGTCGAACATCAGGCCCGAGGCGTCGGCGTAGCGGCGCGCGACGAACTCCGCCCATTGGCGCTCGCGTTCGAGCTGGCCCTCGTCCGGCACCTGCGAAATCCCTTCGTGAAGCGACAGGAACAGGGCGATCTGGTATTTCTGCAACATCTGCACGATGGCGTCGAGGCGGCGCAGGCTGGCTTCCGGCGGATGGGTGAAGTCGAAATTGTGCCCCACCGGTCCAATGACCTTGGTCAGATGCAGGATGCGCATGGCGTGGATGCCGAGGTCATGAAGGCGCGAGAACGTCTGCTGCCACTTCAGGGGCGTTTCTTCGTCCGAATCCCAGACCACGAAATACTGGTTCGTGCCTGTGAGGAAGACCGGGCGATCATTGGCGCGGAAGTAGTTGTCGGCCCATTTCAACGGGAAGCCTTGCTTCAGAACGTCGGGGCTCCAGACGACGAAACCCGTCGCCGTTCGATCCACGGGGCGCCCGCCGATCTCCAAGGTGGCGACCACCGTGTAGAAGTCGTCGTCGAATCGCTCGGGCGCCCAGCGCAAGGCGAAGTCATGCTCGCTGTCGCCGGGCAGGGCCTTTTCGAACGATTCCTGCGCCACAACGTTGCCCAAGTCTTCCGCCGACACGCGCAGTTCGAGACGGGCATTGACCGATTCCAGCCCGAGATTGAACGCAGGAACGCGAATCTCCACCGGTTCTCCCTGATGATAACTATAGAAGTTTGTCTTCGGTTCGCGCAGAACGACCCGCGGCCGCAACGCGTCGAGCACGCGCGTGAAGATTTTTCCCATCTCCGGATTGTCCGCCGCGAACAGGTCTCGATTGGTCACGCCGGCAATCGCCCAGAAACTGCCGCGGAAGGGCGGGGCCAGGTTGTGGACGATCGACAGGACCGGGCCGAGCCGCTCGCCGGAAGAATCGTATCCATCCAGCACCGGAGTCCACCGGCGCAGAACGGCGGTCTTGCTTTCCTTTGATACGCCGATGACGGCCGACGCCGCCCAGCCCTTCAAGGGCGGAGCGCTCTTGAGATCCAGGCCGGTCTTTGTATCCGCGTCGAGGACGAATTGCCCGTCAGACGGACGCAGTTCGGCCACGCCCGCGAGCGGATAGGAGTCGTCAAAGACGCCGATCTGATCGGGGTTGGTGGAAAGAATGCCCGAACCCGTGTTCGTGCCGAGCCGGGTGTTGAGAAGGACCCGGGGGGCTGCGCGCATATCCACGTCGTCGAACCACGCTTCGCCGGCGCCGTTCAGCACAAGAGCGACGCGTATCCGCGCGGCGTCCTTGGGCACATATGTCGAGAGAGTCAACTGATGCCACTCGGCGTCGCTGCCCGCCGGCTTGCTCTTGCGCAGCATATTCTCGAAGATCGTTCCATCCTGGCGCCAGAAGGAGATCTCCATGAGAGCCGAGCCGTCGCCCAAGCCGCGCGTCCGCGCCCAGGAGGTCAGGCGCAACTGTGCGCCTGGCCCCGGCGTGGGCAGTTCCTGGAAGAATGTCACCGACTTCTCTTTTGATACTGAACCGATGCTGAGGCGGGCGCTGGCGTGGCCCTGATGGAATGTCTTCGAATCGACGCCAGCGACGGCGCCGGCGGAGGGTTTTTCCGGGTCGCTAGTCCAGCCGTCGGCTTCCTTTTCGAACTCCGGATTGCTGAGCAGATTCTCGCCGAACCCATCGCCCTTCATGGGATAAAGGAAGTTGAACGCATAGCCGCCGGTCGAGAAGAAGCTGCCTCCGGCTTCGACGAACACGCGGAAATTCTCGACGGCTTCGCGCGGGAAACCCTCGCCATAGGGGAGGACGATGGCGTCGAATCGATCGCGAGAGAACGTCTGGGGATTCGCCAGATCGGCCCCGGAGACAAACTGGACGCCCCATCCCGCCTCGCCCGCAAGCCGCGCGAGATAGTCCGGGTCCGAAGGCGCGCTGTTGCGGATGGGAACGCCCGCGTCGCGGAACACCGCCAGCCTCGGCCGCTCGGCACCGTGCGCGAACGCTGCGAGCCAAAGGGTCCCGGCGGAAATGTACAGGCATTGACTGGATATCATTCCCTGCCTCCTGGTTTCGACGAGCCAGATTCAGATTGAAATGCAATGAGGGAAAGCCGTTCAAGTGGCGCAGTTGGCTAGTAGGTCGCCAGCTTCCGGCGCGAGGCGGCCGCTGTCGCACAGCGTCGTTTCGCAGCCGCCGCGGCGAAACGCTTCGCGAGTGGGAACGTAGCCCACCATGCCGTTGGCGCAGCTGACGACCAACGCATGGGCAGGATGGGCCTCTTCTTTGATCCGCAGGCCATACTCCACGAAGCACTCCGCCGGAATGCCCGCGAAAGCGACGTTATCGATGGTCAAGACCTGCACCTCGGCGGGTTGTGCCCCCTGCCGACGGATGCGTTCGCGCACACGCGGCATCTCCCGCTCATAGATCATCGGATCGATGAATCGCTGCGCCCCCTTCACCTTCCCTATCCATTCGTCGTCGGTCGGCTGGCGGAAGGGAAGCCGAATGGTTCTGGCGTGGCTGCCCAACTTCACCTGTCTCTTGAACTCAATGGACTCAAGGATGCGCCCAACGTCATCGGCCAGAATCTCGCCGCCCTCCTCTTTCGTCCTGTGCGGGCCTCCCGTCGGATTCTCGAAGTGGATATTGCCCGCGGCGCCGTTAAGGAAGAGCGTCACCGGTCATCCGCGAGACTTCAGAATGGCGGCCAACGCGCCCGGATATCCCGCCGACAGGCCGCTCTCGCCACCGTGATGCGTCGGATGGCACGTGAAGTTGACCAAGCAACCCAGCAACCGGCCATGCGGCCCGCGCGCCGCTAGAACCGCCACCTCGGGATAGATCGGACCTTCGAAGCGCAGCGCGTCGGGACCTCGGAACTGGTTGACGCCGGCGCGCGCCCTCCCGTCGCGCATGACGACGCGGCGGTTGAAGGCCACTTGGAATTCAAACCCATTCGCGAATCCGAGGTTACACTCCACCCGGTTCCCCAGCGTCTCGCCGAACAACGCGACGACCTTCTTCACCATCGTCGCCGCATAGGCGTCGTCGCGCAGCACGTCGCCCAGCCACGCTACCGCCGGGCCGGCATGGTTGTGCATGGCGGCGACCATGAGGTTTGCGCCTGGGAATCCGTATTTCGCCTCGATTGTTCTTTGGATCTCGGCGGCAGTGTTCCAACACACGCTCAAGGTGTCCAACTGGAGAAACGCGATCCGCTGGCCGTCCGATTCAAACACCGCCGCGCGCGCGAAGAGCGGGTCCAACATGTAGTCGCTTACGATGGTCTTCTTCCATCCGATCTTCAGAATTCCGACGGGTGGCGTGATCTCGGCTTCGGCGAATCTGGCGTTCAATGGCATGGAATCCCTTTCGCCCCCCAGATCTGATCCAGATTCTCCATCACCTTGCGGATTCCATTGGCGACCGCCTCGGTGGCCTCCGGACCATGCGGCGCGCGCAACGGGCCGGCGACCGAGAAGTGGGTGTCGCAATGCTTCTGCGCCATGGGGAATTGCCCCAGGCTGTAATCGACCGGCGCGGCATGGGGGCAGGCCCACGGGCAACCCTTGCCATAGCCGTTCTTCGCCTGGAAGACCGTCATCGCCGGCAGGATGAACTGCTGCCAGCGCACCGGCGGGACGCCCTCGGCGCGCATCGCGGCGAGGATCTTGTCGCGAAACCCGAGATCCCCCGCCCGTCCCATCGACTCCATGTCGAGCCGGAGGACATAGTTGTACCAGTTGTGCTCTGCTCCGTCGAATTCCGTGGGCAGGATGAGATGCGGCGTTCCCTGCAAGAGTTCGGTCAGGCGGGCGGCGTTGCGGCGCTGGATGGCGATATAACCATCCAGTTTGGTCAACTGCGCCCGCCCGTAGGCCGCGCCGAGGTCGTCGTTGCGATACATCCAGCCCAAGTCATACGCATGATAATCACGCGATTCCATGGGGGTCTTCGCCTCGCCGAAACTCCACAGGCGGCTGGCCTTGGAGAGCAATTCCTCGTTGTCGGTGACGAACATGCCGCCTTCGCCGGCGCTGAGGCACTTGTTCTGATTGAAACTGAACGCGGCGCAATGGCCCCATGTCCCCGTTTTGCGGCCGCGGAACTTCGCGCCATGGGCCTGGCAGGCGTCTTCGATCACCTTCAGCCCGTGGCGGTTGGCGATGTCCATGACCCGCTCCATGTCCACCGGCAGGCCATGCAGGTGAACCACGATGACCGCCTTCGTGCGCGGCGTGATGGCCGCCTCGAGTTTGGCGAGGTCCATGTTCATCGTCCCGAAGTCGATATCGACGAAGACGGGGATGCAGTTGTGGTGCAGGACGCAGGTGGCCGACGACGACCAACTGTAGGCGGGGACGATCACCTCGTCGCCCACGCCGCAGCCGCAGGCCGCCACACCCATGTGCAGTGCGGCCGTTCCGGAGTTGGTCGTGAGAGCAAACTTGTTTCCATTCCAGGCCGCGAACTCATCCTGGAACGCCTTGCAGTTCGGACCCAAGGCGTGGTTGGTCCCCTCCAGCGACTCCAGCGCCATGCGCCGATCCACATCGTCCGTGGGTGGCCAGGGCTTGAGCGTCCCCGGCGCGACCGCACGCGGGCCGCCGTGAACAGCCAGTTTTTCCATGTCGGTTTTCCTCCTGAGAGGAATCAGGGATGGAGTTTTCGCTCGCGGAAATTGACATGCAAGAGAAAGAAGATGGAGAGGCTCGCGCAGCGCCGACGGTACGAAAGATTGACAGCGCGCCGCAAGCGGCTATGATCAGACAATCGCGTCCGGACCATCCGTATTGCGCCTGATTTCCGTCATCCCTGAGGCTTGCATAAGTAATGTCCCTCAAGTGTTCGAAATCCGCCCAATTGAGCGGTTTTCTGGGAGAATTGATAGGACATTGCTTATGCAAGCCTCTGTAAACCGTGCGCTTGACCAGGAGGACATGATGCAAGACTGCGTGCGAATCGCCGTAGTGGGCACGGGGATGATCGCCGAGTGGCACGCCCAGGCCATCGGGCGGTGCCAATGCGCCCGACTCGTTGCCTGCTTCGACGTCGTTCCGGATCGCGCGGCGGCTTTTGCGAAGAAGCACGGCATCGACCCCGTGCCTTCGTTGGACGGGCTCCTGTCTCGCGTCGACGTCGACGCCATCACCATCGCCACTCCTTCGGGCGCCCACATGGAGCCGACGGTGGCCGCGGCGCAGGCCGGCAAACACGTCCTCTGCGAAAAGCCGTTGGAGATCACCCTCGAACGCGCCGACCGTATGATCCGGACGTGCGAGGAGAACAAGGTCACGCTGGCCTGTGTCTTCCAGGGACGCACGGGCAAGGCGATTCCGTTGATACAGCGCGCGCTGGCGGCCGGGCGATTCGGCAAACTGACTTTGGCCGATGCGCAGGTGAAGTGGTATCGCGACCAGGCCTACTACGATCGTGTGGGTTGGCGCGGAACCTGGAAGATGGACGGCGGCGGCGCGCTGATGAACCAGGGAGTTCATACGATCGATCTGCTGCGCCTGTTCGCCGGCCCGCCGAAAGTCGTGCACGCCTTCATGGGAACACTGACCCACCGCATCGAGGCCGAGGACGCGGTCGTTGCTTCTGTTCGATACGCCAACGGCGCGCTAGGGACCATTGTGGCGAGCACCACCTGCGCCCCCGGCTTTCCGCGGCGCGTGGAGATCTCCGGCGAACGCGGCACGGTCGCGCTGGAAGACCATCGGATCGCCCGCTGGTCGTTTCTCGATCCCACCGACGAGGACGAGCGCGCCCTGCGGGAAGGCTCCGCGGACGAAGGTCTCAAGGGGGGCTCCACCGCCGCCGAAGCCATCCCCCTCGAAGGCCATCGCCGCCAGATCGAGGATTTCGCGCGGTCGATCCTCGAAGGCCGCGAGCCGCTTATTCCGGGGCGCGAAGGCCGCCATGCCTTGGAACTGATCTGCGGCATCTACGCGTCGGCGCGCTCAGGCCGGCCGCACGTTTTCTGACAAGTCCGACCGGTCCGATCGGGTCGCGCCCATCAACTCCCAGGACTCAACCCATGGCACATTGCCGAATCATCGACGTTCACAATCACCCCAACTGGCTGGGCTACAACCTCGACGCCCTCGTGGCCAACATGGACCAGATGGGGATCGAGAAGACCTGGCTCCTTTCCTGGGACATGCCCGCGGCGGAGGCGGAGATCACCATCGGCCATTTCAAGAACATGGACCCGCGCGGCCTGTGCGCCCCGCTGTGGCTGGTGGTCGAGGGCCTGCAACGCCATCCCGACCGATTCATCGGGGGTTGGGCGCCCGACCCGCGCGACCGCCACGCCCGCGCCAAGCTGGAGGCCGCCGTCAACCTCCAGGGTATCCGCGTCTGCGGCGAACTGAAAGTCCGGATGATGTACGACAATCCGGACGCCATCGCCCTGTATCGCCACTGCGCCAAGCTGGGCCTGCCGGTCTTGTTTCACCTCGAGTGTCCCGCCTACCTTCAGGGGCGGTTCGACGGCAACCTGAAAGGCTGGCCCGAGTGGTATGGCGGCAGCATGTCCGTGGTGGAGACGATGTGCCGGCTGTGCCCGGACACGACCTTCATCGGCCATGCCCCCGGCTTCTGGCGCGAGATTTCCGGCGACGCCGCTTCGGCGCAGGAGAATTACCCCAGCGGGCCGGTCGAGCCGGGCGGGGCGCTGATCGATGTGTTACGCGCGCATGGCAACCTGTATTGCGACCTCTCCGGGTGGAGCGGCTGCAACGCGTTGAAACGCGACCCGGACCATGCCCGGCGGTTTGTGACGGAGTTCCAGGACCGAGTCCTTTTCGGCCGCGACCAGTTCGATCGCCGCCTGATGGACGTCCTGGAGTCGCTGCGGCTGGGCAAGCGCGTGATGGACAAAGCGCTGCGCGGAAACGCCGAGAAACTGCTGGCGGAACCCGCGGCCAGATAGATTCGCGCTCAGGCAATATTGGAATG
This sequence comes from Candidatus Sumerlaeota bacterium, assembly GCA_026398515.1. Taxonomy (GTDB): domain Bacteria; phylum Sumerlaeota; class Sumerlaeia; order JAPLSS01; family JAPLSS01; genus JAPLSS01. The sequence continues at coordinate 17,904 of JAPLSS010000886.1, forward strand.
CTGCGAGATGCCGAGGAATGATCGAATTCCGATTTGATCACTCCATCGCGCTACCTTGTTCCAAAGAGCCCCACACATGCCACCCGACCCAAACTCGCCATTCACGGCGGGCCTAAGGCCATCACCCTCGATCGCGGCGACATCCTGAGGTGTCCCATCGTCACGCCGGAAGACGAAGAGGTCGTCCTGGATGTGCTGCACCGCGGCGCCATGAGCGGCAACGACGTAACCAACGAGAGAGACAAACTGCAGAAATCAGTTTACACTACTGCGTTGGTAACCCTGTCTTCTTATCACCAATCATCCCTCGATCCCCTTTGGTTTTTTGTCGTTCGCCCTTTCCGCGAAGAAAAACCATTGCCTTTATTCGCGGGGATTGAGAAGACGCTTCTCGGCGCTGTAGTTCCACGGTCCTCCAGGCGCCGCCAAATCGACAATCGCCCCTTGAGAGGGGACATCAGTGCCCGATCCATTCTCTGAAATCCTGCTTCCCGAAATCCCCCTGGTAGACATCCACGTTCACCTCCAAGGCCCCGGCCTGGTCGGCCCAATCGTGGAAGGCATGGCCGGCGGCGGGTGCGTTCGTCTTGGGCTGCTGGGAATATCCTACTACGCCGCCATGCACGCCGACACTCTCCTGCGGTTCACGAAGGCCCACCCCTTCGCCCACTTCCGCTTCCTGAGCAAAGACCTGCCCCGGGCGCGGGCCGTGTTCCAAGAATATCCGCACGTCTACTTCGACACCACGCCGGGCGCGCAGATGCTCATCAACTTCCCCCCCAAGATCGACGAGGCGCGCGACTTCTTCATCGAGTGGCAGGACCGCATCGTCTTCGGCAAGGACCTGAACGACCAATCCTCTTCCAAGGGACGCGAATCCGACGCGGGCCGGACGCACCGGGCGGCGCGCGCGTACTACGGCACGGATCAGATGATGCCGAGGGAATTTCCGGGCGGCGACCGGCTTCCCGGAGGCCAGTATTTCCGCGGAATGAGTCTGCCGAAGACGGCGTTGCGCAAGCTGTTCGAGGAAAGCGTCGAGCAGATCATGGGGAAGAAGCCCGCGGCGCTCCCGGTGTGAGAATAGCAGATCGCTGATAGTTAACCTTGCCCATTGGCCACTGGCCATTGGCTATTATCCACACACAGGAGGCTCCCATGTCTGACCCGTTTTCCGTGGTCGTGGCGCCCGGGATTCCGCTTCTGGACGCTCACGTGCACGTCCGGCAGATTCAGCCGGTCGAACCTATTCTGGAGGGCATGGACAGCGCCGGGTGCGTCAGGTTGGGTTTCGTGTCCACCACGCGCCCGGAAGGCAACCAGAACCACATTCTCCTCGCGTACAAGAAGGCGAACGGGGAGCGATTCTACATCTTCGGCGCGCCGGATTACGGGGTCGCAGCCCTGGAGAACGCGATCCAGCTCGACGTCCAGGCGGTCGCGGCGAGTTTGGCGGAAAGCCCGGCGCGACTGAAGGCCCAGGGGTTCGATGGCATCAAACTGATTGAGGGCAAGCCGACGGCCCGCCGCTTTCTGCCCTGGCCGCTGGACAGCGAGGTATACGAGGGCTTTTTCGCGGCCGCGGAGCGATTGAAGACGCCGTTGGTCTGGCATGTCGGCGATCCCGAGATCTTCTGGGATCCACAGCGCATCTACTCCGCCGCCCGCGAACGAGGCTGGCTTTACGATCGGCCCGGCGACATCCGCCTGGCCGCGATCCGCCGGGAGGCCGAACACGTCCTCGATCGCCACCCGGGACTGCGGGTGATTTTCGCGCATTTCTACTTTCTGAGCGCGGACCTTAACCGCGCCCGGGCGGTATTGAGGAAGTATCCCAGCATCTGTTTCGACACGACGCCCGGGGCGGGGATGTTTATCGATTTCATTCCGAAGCTGGCTGAAGCGCGCGAGTTCTTCCTGGAATTCGAGGATCGGCTTGTCTTCGGCACGGATCTCAACGACAATTCCTACGCCCGAGGGGGCGAGTCCGGCGGGGGCAGGGCCCTGCGTCTGGCGCGCGCATACTATGCGACGGATGAGTTCATGCCGGGGGACTTTCCAGGGTCCCCGCGCGTTCCTGAGGGCCAGCGGATTCGCGGAATCCAGTTGCCGGAACGGACGCTGCGCAAGTTCTTCGCCGGGAACTTCCAGCGGCTTGCCGGAACAAAACCCGCGCCGCTCGCGGCTTGAATAGCCACCAGACTGGTCTTGCGCCCGCGCGGCATTGCAGCTAACCGCGATCCCACATCGCGTGGAGCGCCTTCAACGCCGCGTCGCTCATGCGCCGCCCGGCGTCGGCGCACAGCCAGCGCGAGAGAATCGGCCACGCGCCATAGGCCCCGCGTTCGGCCTGATCGGTGGTCGGCACGTACGTCGAGGCGCGCGTGTTGGCCAGTTCGACGGGGAAGGTGTAGCGGGCGGGGGAATACTGTTTCAGTTCCAGGCCGATGCGCACGAAGATCTCTGCGGGCAAGCCGGCGAGCGCCACCTCGCCGATGCGCAGGATATGGATTGCGACCGCCGCGTCCTTCCCGTCGTAGGGCCAGGATTCGAATCGTTCGAGAACGTACTTGTCCATCGGCCCGAGTTTCTCCGTCGCGCGCAGGCGTTTGACCTCCTCCAGCAGAGCGGCGTCGCGCGTGTAGTAGGGAATGGCGATCGTCTGCATCACGCCGTCCAGCGTCAGATCGTCCATCGGCTCGGCGCGTTCGGCGCAATAGATCGCCGCGCCGGCCAGCGCGCGGCCGATCTGCTCGGATTTGCGCGGCCCCTTGATCGGCATATAGGTGAGAATCTGCGGCTGGTGGTTAACGTCGCCCGCCGCGCCCTGGAGGAAAAGGCAGTCGACGTTGTCGCCATAGATCGACGCGATCGTCCGCGCCATGACCCCGGGCCAGTCGGCAGAGAGGAAATCGGCCGTCCCGCCCCCGATGACATCCGGGTGAAGCGCGTAGTTCACGGCCATCGCGCGAATGCGCCCTTCGGCGTCGCGAACGGTCAGCGTCTGGAGTTCGGGGTCGATGGGGCCGGCGGGCGCGACGACGCCCTCCAACGAATACGCAAGCCCAAAGACCTCCGATCCATCCTTGCGCCGGTGTAGGCGGTTGAAGGCGTAGCCATGCGCCTCGGTACGCCCCGGATGAAGCGTCGCTTCGAACATAAAGTCGCAGGCGGAACGGACGGAGTCGGCGATGAGGCGAGGCAGCCCATGCACGTATTCATCCGAGCGCGGCATGGCGGCGTCGGATCGGAGTTCAGGCCCCGTGTGGGTGTGCGTCGCGCAGATCAGGGCGCTCTCCGGCGGAATGCCGCATTCCCGTTGGATCATCTCTTTCGCCGCGGCGCTGACTTCTTCACACATCGTGACGAGATCGCAGGAGACCAGCGCCAGGCGCCGATCGCCCTTCTCAATCACCAACGCCCGCGCATGAAGATCGTCGTGCACCGACTTGGCGATTCGGTCGTGGAAGTAGCCGGCCAGTTTCACCCCGAGCGGGGGCGTGACAATCGCCCGCCCGTTTCCTGCTTTGCACGTTCGCGCGGCCTGCGTGGATTGCGACATGAGGTTCCGTCTTTCCGCGGGATTAGCTTCACACAACCCATGATTGAGCGCCCCCACGGTCAGCGTGCCGTAAGGCGCGGTCAGGGCAGATCATACACATGAACCGCCAACGGGGCGAAGCGGTCCGTCAGCACGCCCTTTTGAACCGTCGCGATGCGCTGTTCGAATCGAACGGCGGCTTTGGTGTCTTGCTGGCTCTCGATGACGATGGTCGCCTCCACGTCACGATAGACGCGATTCACGGCCAACAGGACCTTCCCAGCCGGCGTTGCCTTGAGCCGCACGCTGATCGGCGCGTCGGGCGGTTGGACGCGCACGTCGAGATCGGCCTCCGGCGCCATGAACACGGGGGCCATGCCGCACAGTTCCGACGCCAGCGCCTTCAACTCCTTCCAATGCGCTTCCTCGGGATGGTTCAGCACGCCGTAGTTGTTCGAGCCGCCGACGTAATACATCAAGCCCTTGGCGCCGACGATGACCGCGAGATAGGCTTGGGCCCGATACTCCTCGGGCGTCGGGTAGCGGCCGTCCGGGGTCGGTTTCTTATAGGATTGCACGCCGGACCACAGCGGCTTGCGCGTCGTGGCCATCGTCAGGAAGGTTGGCAGCGCCAGTTCGAGGCCGGCTGTGGCATCCTGCCCCTGCAGCGCGTCGGCCGCTTGAGCCTTCAACGGGAACGGGTACCACCACCACATGCCCATATCCATGCGGTTGTCGGGGAAGAACGCGGCGCGGTCGGGCCCGGCGGGGACGGGGTAGGCGCTGCAATCGCCGACCATGAACGGATGGTTGGGATCTTCCCGATGGATGATTTCGCTCATGCGGGCCAGGTTCTCCGGCTTCATCTCGCCGCGGGCGATTCCTTCCTCCTCGTCCCACGCCAACAGGCCGGGATGGTTACGAAACATCCGCACGCGGCGCACGAACTCGCTATCCACGGTTCGGGCGTGGCTTCCATGCGTGACCAGCATGAGCGTCTTCATCCCCAGGGCCGCGGAGTCGTCCAGAAATTTCTTGGCGCGCGCATTGTCGGGGACCTGGCCAGGCTTGGTGGCCATCGCGTTGTAGCCGTGGGTGACGTTGAACCCGGCTTGGGCCATTTCCTCGAAACGTCCTGCGTTGAAGATGCCGATGGGGAAGATCTCCCGGCCGTCGACGACGGGATAGCCTCGTTCGCTGATCGTAACCTTCGCCAAACGGCGGGGGATGACGTGCCAATCCAGCGTCGCGCTCGTTTCGATGTCTGTTCCGCGCGTCAACGCGATCTCGATCGTGTAGTCTCCGAGGCCGGCATCCGGCGCTGACAGTTTGTATTCGATGGGATTCCCCGGCAACGACGCGGCGCGCCACTCGTCGAAGACGGACTTCCCCTTCTTGAGTACACAGGAAAGCGAGACGCCTTCGAGCCGGCTCTGCGTCTCGTGAATCCAGATTCGCCCCTCCAACCGAGGCGGCCCGTCCCCCACACAGAAATGAGTTGGAGTCGGCGGCTCGGTTTGCAGTAAGGGCGGAACGGTCACATTCATCTGGACCGAGCACGAGATGCGGTCCGACGATAGGCCGGAAACGTCCTTCAGCGTTGCGGACAGGGCGACTTTCCCCCGTTGGCGCAGGTCAAACTCCGCGAGGACTCTCTGTTCAGCGTGATGGGGCAGACGGAGCCGCTGGCTCCATCCGCCCGGCTGGACCTTCAGCTCGAGTTCACGATCCCCAAGCGCCGGGTCGCGGTTCCAGACGACGAGGGGAATGTGAGCCACGCCCGGCTCGCACTCCGGAGTCGACAGGTCGAAACGCACGGCTAACGGATAGCGCGCGTTCAACTCCGCGCCGTCCCACCACGTCTTGCACGGCCCCCGGCTCACGCCCGCCTGCAACGTCGCGTAGGCCGCGCCGGGAGGGACCTTTGCTTCCATCTCCAGCGTGCGCCACTGACCCGAGGGCAGTGGCTCGACGGATGTGCGAGACCAGTCGAAGTGGTGTTGGTCCCGGTCCACAAATCCGGCATTGAACGCGAGTGCCACGCCGGAGACGCCGGACGGGGCTTCGGCGCGAACCGAGATGCGCAGCCGTAGCGTCTCCCCCGGCGCCACCGGGATCGGATCGCTGACGACGACCGCCTTGTCCTCGGTCGTAGCCTCCAGGAAGAAACTAGAGCGGCCTTCGGCCTTCTGGTGTTCATCCAAGTGGACGGCGGGCGGGGACTTGGCCGTGAACACGCTCCAGCCGGACGGCGCGCCGGATGAATTCGCGGGCCCTTCGAATCCGCCGTTCGCCAGCAAGTTGGGGGAGTCAGCCCACAACGAACCATTGCCCATTAGAAACCACATCAATGCAAAGCCGAAACAGCAGGGCGAGTGCCGCATCACGGTCGTAGGGCCCTTCATGAGGGTGTATGATTCCCGATGTGTGGTTACGGTTGCCGGGACCACGAACTCATTCCACCTTCGGTCGCTTCTTGCACGCGCGGTAGATGTGCACATCATGCTCGGCGAACGTGTCGGTGAACGATCCTCTCTCCGCGCGTAGCGTGCGGCCCTCGTGCAACACGACGACCTCGCCATCCTCCACGCCGGAGAAGCGGACCTTGCGCGTTGCCCCCTCGCGCGCGGCGGCGAAGATGTAGAGGTAAACGCTCGCCTCCTTCCAGCGCGCCTCGATTCGCGGGGCGCCGGTGAACCGCAGCGGGTAATCGGAATTCGGCGCGGTTAGCACGGGATACAGTTCGCTGCCAGGCCGGATTTCCTGGAACAGCGGCTGGAGGATCGCGCGCCAGTATGTCCAGTTCCACCCCAACTCCGCGTCGCGCCCCGCCAGCTCTAACGGCATGCCGAAGAACGACAGGCTGTCGGCGCCGCAGATGATCGCCTGGTACATCATGTAGCGTTCCTGCCGAAACGTCGGAAACATAAGGCGGTTCTTCGGATTGTGGGACGGCATCACTCCGCTCCAGCACGCCTGGAGGATCATGAACACCATCTTGCGCCCGCCGGCCAGGTTGACGACCCGTCGCGTCAAATCGCCGACCATGCTCAGGCCCTTGTTCACTTCGAGCGAGTGCTTCCCCGGCGGTTCGCTCACCGGGTAGATGTCGATGGCCAGGACGTCGCAGGCGTCGTTGTATGGCCGGAGGGTTTCCAGGGTTCCGCGCGGCGCGTGGGCGATCCACACCGGGTGGTCCGGGTCGAGTTCGCGAATCAACTCATACGCCTCGCGAAGCGCCTTCACTGGGACCTTGCCCCATTCCGGCTCATCCGCGCTCTTCCAGAAGAGGACGGCGGGATGGCCGCGGAAGCGCTTGATGAACGCCGCTAATTGCTTGCGCCGGCCCGGTTGATCCAACCGAACTAGTTCGCGCAGGTTCGGCCAGACGAACACCCCGTGAGCATGGGCGCAGTCCAGGATCTTCTCGAAGTGATCCATGGATTGACACGACCAATTCTCTCGCGGCGGCGCGCCTTCGCGCACGACCCGGATTCCACCCTCGGCCAGCTCGGCCCATCCGTCGCCGCCTTCGGGCGTTTCCAGGCCGATAGGCGGGCCGGGAGAGAAGCCGATGAAGAAGGATGGGTGATTGTTGATCAGCAGTCGGCCGTCGGGGGCGATACGGACCGGCGTGAGGGATGTATATTCGGGCGGCATGAACAAAGGCTCCTCGGCCTAGAACAAGCGCGGTTTTTTCGCGCCGGCATGCAGAAAACCCTGGACGGCCCTCCAGTATTGGGTAGAATTGCTATTGTCTAAATCATCAACCAGACAACCGGATGGTCATTCAGGTGAAGGTACGTAACCACAAGAACCTCGCACGACACAAGCAGAAGATTACCCAGCGGCTGAAGCGCCGGAACTTCGCCGACCAAGACGAGCCGATTTAGAAGGGCGGAACCATAACGACCTTTGGGGCCGTGTGCAAGACAAGGAACGCGGCGCATCAGCCTCCCCCCTCTCCGTCGATTTCGACGATCAGGGCGTCTGCGACGATCCGACGGCGCCCACCAACATCTATGAATCGTCGAATCACACGGCGTCCCCCATCTTCCATAGACAATCCAAACGCGTGTCGCAATCCTCACCGGGACGGTCGGTCGGCCACCGCGAGTTCCTTCGCCAACCGTATCGCTTCCTCACGCATCAGGTGGCCCATAACGGGCCTGCAGTTGCTCAGCAGAATGACGCCGATCTTTGCCTCTGGCTCGAAGAACATGCCGCAGGTATAGCCCTCAAGGCCGCCTGCATGACCCACAACGTAGGCGCGGATGCCGGCGTTGTCCCCGGCATGATCTCTGGCGATATCGATCCGAAAGCCGAGGCCATACCCAGTGTTTCGATCCCAACGCGCATGAACCGTCTGCATCAGAGAGCGGTGAGCCGGCGAGACCAAATCCGCCGCGCCACAGCCGAGATGGGCGGAGACGTACCGGGCCACGTCGCCCGCCGTCGAGTACAAGCCGCCATTGGGAATCTTGTAGCCGCGCCCGGAATGCTCACGGGCGGGCCGCTCCGCGTCCACGGTCCCGCCCCGCTTGACAGTGTAGCCCGCCGCCACACGGCCTTTCGCCGCTTCAGGGACGATGAAGAAGGTTTCCTTCATCCCCAGAGGATCCAAAATGCTTTCCTTGAGTAGCGTCGTAAATGGTCGGCCGGCGGCGTGCGCCATCGCCAGACCGAGCAGGCCGTATCCGATGTTGGAGTAGTGATATCTCTCGCCGGGCGGCCAGAGGAATCGGACTCGGGGAATCGCAGAAATCGCTTTCGACTCCCACTGATCGACAGGTCCTGTCTTAGCGGCATCCGAGTCTGGCTCTTTCGCCAATCCGGCTGTGTGAGTGAGGATCTGCCATAAGGTGATCTCGTTGGCGCGACCGGGGTCCTGCGCATGCTGCGCGAACTCAGGCAGGCGGGCGCTGAGCTTGTCATCGAGAGAAAGGATGCCACGCTCCACCATCTGAACAAACAGAGTTGCGGTGAAGTTTTTCGTAACGGAGGC
>JAPLSS010000918.1 GCA_026398515.1 Candidatus Sumerlaeota bacterium
TAATCATGCGCCTGCAAGCGCCAGTGGGCCGGCGCCTGGAGGTAGTAGTAGATCACGCAGATGGTCGGAAAGGAGATGAGGGTGCGCGCCTTCCCCGACCAGTTCGCCGCGGCGCTCAGGTTGTGCAGCGCCCCCAACGAACGGAGGAACGAGACCCACTGGTCGCGCAGCAGGAAAAGAATCGCCAGCACGAGCAGGACGCGCGCCTGGCCAGGTTGGCCGACCCGATCCGCCAGGTAGACCAGCGTCGGGAAGGCGGTCAGATAGAAAATCTTGTCCGTCAGCGGATCGGCGTAGCTGCCCAGGCGCGACGTCACCTGGAACTTCCGGGCGAAATAGCCGTCAAACAGGTCGGTGACCGCCGACAGGATCATCGCCGTGAACGCGACGACGAACCAGAATTGCGGCAGCGGATGGCCGACGAAGACGCTGACCGCCAGGAACAGGAAGATCAGCGGCGCCCGCGCCAACGTCAGGGCCTGGACGAAGTAGAACTTCCACCGCCGCGACGAGTTCATGGGAATCCCGCCCTTTTCTTTTCGGTGTGCTCTTCCGCGCTCCTCGCTTCACAGCCTTGCGTTGTCGATGAGCCTTGTCGTTCCAAAGAACGCCGCCAGGGCCAGCAACGTGGCGCCCGGCTCGATGGCGCCGATCGGCTCCAGATCGCGCATCGAAACGGCTTCGACGTAGTCAATGCGGGCCGAGGCGACGCGCTCGATGCGCTTCCGCACAATCTCTACGAGTTCCGCGCCCGTCGTGGCGCGGCCGCTTTCGGCGGCGGCTTGGGCTTCGCGCAGCGCCCGCGAAAGTTCCACCGCCTGCTTGCGCTCTTCGGGCGCGAGATACCGATTGCGCGAGCTCAGGGCCAGGCCATCTGGTTCGCGCACGGTCTCGACGCCGACCATTTCCACGGGAACGTTCAGCCCTTCGACCATCCGGCGCAGGAGGAGGAACTGCTGCGCGTCCTTCCAGCCGAAGACCGCCACGTGCGGCTGACAAACGTTGAAGAGTTTTAGCACGACCGTGGCCACCCCGCGGAAGTGGATGGGGCGCGACCGGCCGCACAGTTTCTTGCCCAGCCCTTCGACCTCGACCCACACGGCGGCTTGGATCCCGTACATGGATTCCGCCGACGGCGTGAACACCCAATCCACGCCCTCGCGCCGGCACGCCGCCAAGTCCGCCTCCGGCGTGCGCGGGTAGCGGCCCAAGTCCTCGTTGGGGCCGAACTGCGTGGGGTTGACGAAGATGCTGACGGCGAGGAGGTCCGCCCGCCGGCGCGCCTCGCGAATGAGCGCCAGGTGCCCTTCGTGCAGGTTCCCCATGGTGGGAACCAGGGCGATGCGGCGTCCGAGCCGGCGGGCCTCCAGGGCGGCGCGCTGCATGACGGCGGGGTCGGAGACGATGTCCATGGCTGCGGCCTTCTCGAGGAACGCGCCCGGCGAATTGGTACCATTGCGTGGCCGAGTTCGCGGCGCGGCGTTCGTTTTGGGGCGACAATCAAGTCTCGCGAACAAGTGTGCCGGAGTTCCGCGCGAGTGGCAAGCGCGGGCTGGGCGCTACGGGCGGAATTGCTCTGACGCGCGTAAGGATCGTCGTTTGAACCATTCAGCGCGGGCGGAGGCGGAGGCCTGAACGGCGGAGCGCGCGGCGCGGGCGGCGGGCGCCGCGGACGTGGCCCTGAATTTGCTCTCTCGCCGGGCAGGCCGTAGTCGTTCTCACGTCGGGCGGCGTGCAACCCTTCACCTCCCCCGTGGCCTTGTCACTATGCCCGGCGTGAGAATGTCTACGGCCTTGTTGCGTCTTGCCCGTCCCCTGGGAATTCGTGGCGCCGCTTTCTCTCCCGCAAATGGGGAGTATGGAGTCCCGCGTTCAGGCGGTTCGCTAGCGGTTCGGTAGCGGAATGCCGCGCACCGAGTCGAGGCCAGGCATCAAAGATTCCGCTGACGAACTCTGTGAGGAAGCTATCAAAGTCAGTGGCGGTTCCCCGGGGCTGTGGCGGGCGATAGCTGACCGCCAGCTGGAAACCTATGAGTGGCTGAAGTCAATAGGCGCTAAACCGGCTCTGGTGCTCCTGGCTCCGGGACACAGGCTGACGCGCTCAATCAAGTTTGAAGGCCATGGCCCTGGCCTCTGTAAAGTCCTGAGTAAAGCCGCCGAAGCTAAAGGTCTGGACATACGATTCAAGCACCGCGC
>JAPLSS010000611.1 GCA_026398515.1 Candidatus Sumerlaeota bacterium
TGAGCGGCGGCGAGAAACAGCGCGTCGCGGTAGCGCGAGCGCTGGCCGGCGACCCGCCGATCATCCTGGTGGACGAACCCACGGGGCAACTCGATTCGAAATCCGGTCGGCTTATCGTGGAAGTTTTGCGCGATCTGGCGCACAATGAAGGGCGGCTGATCTTCATGGTTAGTCACGACACCCGCATCCTGGGACTGGCCGACCGGATCCTGGAGATTGACGACGGGCGTTTGAAGGACCAAAGCTGATGCTTGCCTCCCGCCGAAACCTCTATTTCTTTGCCGCGCTCGGGTTGCTGCTTTTTGTGCCTTTCGTCTGGTTTGTGACTTCGGTGGGACGGCGCAGCTCGAACGGCTTCAGCCGCGAGTTTCGCGTGCGCCGCGGGGAAATCAACTGGCGCTTTGCGGCGCGGGGCCGCGTGGAAGGCGCCACTTCCCAGGAGATCAAGCTGGCCTCGCGGGTGGTGGGCCGGTTGAAAGAGGTTATGGTTTCTGACGGCGATCCGGTGCACAAAGGCCAAGTCGTCGCGGTGCTGGAAAACGACGATCTGAAAGCGCGCGTGGACGAGGCGCAAGCCAACCTGGAGCGCGCCCAGGCGGTGCTCCAGCGGCTGCTGAACGGCGCCCGGCCGGAGGAGCGCAGTGCGGCGCGGGCGGAGATGGAGGAGGCTCAGGCCGCCGCCGACAACGCCCGCCAGAACTACGAGCGCGCGCAGCAGCTTTTCCGGGAGGGGGGAATTGTTTCGCAGTCGGCGCTCGACCAGGCGCAGCGCGACTGGAAGATGGGCCAGGCGAAACTGGAGTCGGCGCGCGAGCGCTACAAGCTCATCATGGCCCCGCCGCGCACCGAAGATGTGCAGGCCGCGAAGGCTGACGTGGACCTGGCCCGGGCGCGGCTGGCCCAGGCCGAGGACAACTACGAGAACACCTTTGTGCGCTCACCGGTCGAGGGGGTCATTGTCAAGCGCAACATGAACCCCGGCGAATCCATCTCCTATGAATCGCTCTTCCAGCCCATCGTCTCGGTTGCGGACACAACTCGCCTGATGGTGCGCGCGGAGGTGGATGAGACTGATATCGGCAAGGTCCAAATCGGCCAGCGCGCCGATATCCGTTGCGAGGCCTATCCGGCCCAGACGTTTTACGGGCGCATCGTGCGCATCAGCGGCGGCCTGGGGAAAAAGAAAATCCAGACCGATAATCCCACCGAGAAAATCGACACCGACATCCTGGAGACTTTCGTGGAAGTCAATCCCGGCTCCCCCTTGCGCGTCGGTCTGCGCGTGGACGTTTACGTCCAGTTGGCCCGGAAGGAGAATGTGCTGGTCATTCCCCGGCGCGCGGTCATGTCGACCGACGGCGTTCCCCTGGTCCAAGTCAAGGCCGCTACGGGCGTGAGCGCGCAGCCGGTCCGCCTGGGCGCCCAGGACGGCATGTACGTCGAAATCCTCGAGGGTCTCAAGGAAGGCGAGACGGTGGTTTATTGATGCCCAGCCCTGTGGGGCAGCTCCTAGGGAGTCTTGGCAGGTCTTGGCGGGCGGGTAATCTTCAGGTAGTCGAAGTGGACCTTCAAGCCGGCTTTAATGGGGCAGGCGGCGAAGAGGCCGACCTGGACGGGATCTTGCAGCGGGAAAGTCGCCTGGCGGAGCAGCGACCATTCGCGGCCGTCCGCGCTGGTTCGGACTTCGACCAGGTCGCCGCGACGTTTCAGGCGGAAGAAGAATTCCTTGGGAGCTGGGCGAGAGACCGACCAATCTGAGGTCTCGCGCGT
>JAPLSS010000048.1 GCA_026398515.1 Candidatus Sumerlaeota bacterium
GTAGAAGCTCTTGCTGGCCGTGATGAAGAGGGACTTCATGTCCGCTCCGCCAAAGCTGACGTTGGCCGTCCATTTCTCCTCGGGCACGTCGATCTGCTCGATCTGCTTGCCCGTCTTGTCGAACACCGTCACGCCCTTGCCGGTCAGATAAACGTTCCCCTCGACGTCGATGGTCATGCCGTCCGACCCCATTTCGCAGAACAGCCGCTTGCCCGCCAGCGAGCCGTCCTTCTGGATGTCGTAGGCGTAGGTCTTCTTCGCCCCGATGTCGGCGACGTAGAGCGTCTTGCCGTCGGCCGGGCCGATGATCCCGTTGGGGGTGTTCAGGTCCTCGGCGACGGGGCGCAGGGTCTTGCGATCGGGCGCCAGGTAATAAACGTACTTGCCGGGCTGCTGCATCTCCGGCGCGCGGAAGCCCTGCCACCAGGTGCGCTTGTAAAGAGGATCGGAAAAATAGACTCCGCCGTCCGGCGCGCACCAGACGTCGTTGGGCGCGTTGAGCAGTTTGCCCTGGTAATTCTCGATCGCCACCGTGACCTTCTTGTCCGCCGGGTCGATGATCCACATCTGGTTCTTCTCGTCGGCGCAGGCCCACAGCTTGCCGTCCTTGTCGAAGCACAGCCCGTTGGAGCGCCCGCACGGCTGCATGAAGGTCTCCAATTTCCCCGCCACGGTCCAGATCACGATCCGGTCGTTGGGCTGGTCGGTGAAATAGACGTTGCCCTTGGCGTCGGCGGCCGGCCCCTCGGTGAACAGGAACTCGCCGGAGAGCTTTTCGAGTTTGGCGCCGGGGGCGCTGACGCCGGTCCCCTGGCTCCAGGCCACCGCGGCCAAGGCGGTCACGGTCACAACCAGCAGCATGATTCTCATGGCATCACCTCCACGTGTTCGCTCAAAGGATTAGGTCATATAGGACCGCGCCGGCCGATCCGACCGATTTCATTAAATGGAACTTGCAACTTGCAACTGGCAACTTGTAACTATGTCATCTTCGTCCGCTGCTCCAGGGCCTTTTTCACGCGGGCGGCGAAGTCCTCCACCTGCCACTCCTCTTCGAAGCCGACGATCATTGTGTTGACCAGGCCCAGGACCTTGGCGATCGAGGCGTCGATCAGCTCCGGCGTGTTCTTATCGCGGTAAGTCCCCTGCCCGATCAGCTTCAACCCGATCACGCCCTTGCCGCCGTCGTGCAGTTTCTGGATCACCGGGTAGATATCATCGGCCACGACGTTGGCCTTCTTGTCCAGATCCATGTAGTCGCCGGTGGCGTTGACGCGCACGTGGATCGTCTCGACCCAGGGATCGCCCACCGCCGATTTCATCGCGTCGATCTTGTGGATCGTGATCCCGTGGGCCCGGACGATCCCCTTTTCCTTCAGCTTGCTCAGCCCCTCGGTCTGCGCCTTGTAGGTCTCGTGCCAGGTGTCGTCGGTCATGCAGTGGAGCTGCACGAAATCCACCATGTCGCGGCCCAGCTCCTTGCGGAAACGGTCCAGCGTGGCCACCGCATCTTGGGTGTCCTTGTAACGCGTGCCGTTGCCGCCGCGCACCCAGATCTTGGAGGCGATGACGACCTTGTCGCTGACGTCCTTGAGCGTCTCGCCCACGACCTGGTGCGAGCCGTAGAGGTCGGCGCAGTCGAAGTAGCGCACGCCGCAGTCGTAGGCATGGCGGATCAGCTTCGCCGCCTTGGCCTTGTCCATGCGCGTCAGCGAGGAGGAGTTGCCTCCCCCCCTCATCCCCGTGCCCATCCCGATCAGCGAGACCTTGATCCCCGTCTTGCCGAGCTCCACCATCTGGTAGGGATCGACGGACGGGCCGGCGTTGATCGGCGCCCCGCCCAGGATGACGGTGCCCGCTCCGACCAGCGAGGCGGCGAGAAACTCGCGGCGATTCATCTTCATGGCGCTTCCTCCGTTGGCTGCGTATCGTTGGAAATGTGTTTAAATCGAGAATCCATGCTCATGCTCGTGGTTATAATTCTAAACGTAATCGGCTGGACATTCCAGAGCTTTGTGCAGTTACAGGACAGCCCTGAAACCACAAGGGACGTGGGCGATTGAAAGCGGCAGCATGGCTGCCGCACTCCAAAGGCTTCGCCAGAAATTACATCCGACTACGGGGCGATTCCTTACCGATCGACGGTTTTGAGGCCCGTGATCTCGAACGCGAACGCGTTTTCGCACGGCTTCGCTTTAGGCAGCTCGATTTTCAATCCGCCCTCGTCGCGGGTGAACTTCAGCTTTGCCTCGCTCCCGAGCAACTTAACCCCGGCGACCTCGCCCGTCACGTGCGGCGAGCCCTTGGCCAGCGCCTTGATCGCGGCCTGCCCGCCGGGCCAGTCCAGCGCGATGGCGTAGATCGTCCCGCCCTTGCGCGTGAAGCGGAAATCCTCGCCGGTGAAGGGCTGGCGCTTGGTGTCGGAGAACGAGCCGGCCACCACCTGCGTCGGCCCCTCGCCGTAGATCCGCCAGGGGCGCGTGCCATAGATCGCCTCGCCGGCGACGGCCAGCCACTTGCCGATCTCGGTCAGGATCTTGCGGTCGCCCTCGGGGATCGTCCCGTCGGGCGCCGGCCCGATGTTCAGCAGCAGCGCGCCGTTTTTGCTTACGATATCGATCAGGTCGTCCACGATCGAATCGGCCGTTTTGTAATCCATGTTCTTGACGTAGCCCCACGAGTTCTTGCCCACGGCCGTGTCGGTCTGCCAGAAGTAGGGGCGGATCTCGGCGAGCTGGCCGCGCTCGATGTCGAAGACCGCCGTGCCTTCGGGATAGGCCGTGTACTTATAGTTAATGGCGACGCCGTTGTTCCACTGGGCGCCGCGGTTATATAAGTAGGCGGCGAATTT
>JAPLSS010000684.1 GCA_026398515.1 Candidatus Sumerlaeota bacterium
CAGGCGCCGGCGCGTACTCCTTCTCCGAAAACGCGCTCTATACGATGGAGGCCTGGAAGTTGTTTCTCAGCCGCCTCAAGGACAACGGCTTGTTCAGTGTGTCGCGCTGGCACAGCGCGGAGCATATCGGCGAGACGGGCCGCGTCCTCGGCCTGGCCGTCGCTACGCTTCTCGACATGGGCGTGCCGGACCCGGCTAGCCACCTGGCGTTGGTCACCATCGACCGCATTTCTACTCTCATCATCACCAAGCAGCCATTCACGCCGGAGGAGATCGCCCGACTCACGACTCGGTGCTCTGAACTCCAGTTCGCCGCAGCCTGTTACCCGGGCCGGCTCCCGGACGACCCGGTGCTGCGAGCCATCGTGGCGTCTCGCGACCGGTCGCAACTGGACGCGGCAGTTGCGGGGGCCGAGCTGAACTGCGCGCCGTCCACCGACGACAATCCCTACTTCTTCAACATGCTGCGTCTTCGCAATATCCGGCTCGCGTTCGTTCAGTCGGAAGGCATCATCAACGGGAATCTCCTGGCCACGCTGTCCTTGCTCGGGCTCGTGCTGGCGCTATTCATCGTGGCCATGGCGACCATCGCGCTGCCTCTGGTGTTGCGGGGCCGTTTCGGACTCGGCCCCTCCGCGCCCGGTCGGACGTTGCGGGCCGGTGCGTTGTATTTCAGCCTGATCGGCGCCGGCTTCATGCTGGCCGAGATCGCCCTGATCCAGCGCCTCACCGTTTTCCTCGGCCACCCCATCTACGCGCTGGGCGTTCTGCTCTTCACCCTGATTCTCAGCACCGGCCTCGGCAGCCTGATCAGCGACCGCCTGCCCCTGACGCGCCCCCCTTGGGTGTATCTGTATCCCTTGGCCGCGTTGGGCGCGCTGCTGCTGCTCAGCGTCTCGTTGAGCCCCCTTCTCGGCGCGATGGCCGGCGTGGCGCTGGGAGGGCGGATCGCGGCTTCCATCGCGATCATTGCCCCGCTCGGCGCGCTCCTGGGCCTGTTCTTCCCCACGGGCATGCGGATGGTGCGCGCGGCGTCGGCCACCGAGTCGCCGTGGTATTGGGCGCTCAATGGCATCTTCGGCGTGCTGTGCTCAGCCCTGGCGGTGTTCATCTCCATCTATGCCGGCATCTCCACGAATCTGGTTCTCGCGGGCCTTTGCTATGGGGGGGTGATCCTTGCGCAGAGGGGATTGGCAGGCGAGGCGCGCGTCAAGGCATGAGTGGTTGAGGGCGGTTCGTGTAGCGCGGACAAGGTTGTCCACGCCGCTCACCTGAAACTGCCCGCCTGCGCCTGGCCGATCAGCCGCTCGATGTGCTCGCCCACCGCCGAGCCGACGTCCTTGCGGCGCAGGGCGAATTGGAGGGAGGTCAGCACGTAGTCCAGCCGATTGCCGATGTCGTAGCGCCGGCCTTCAAACAGGAGCGCGTAGATGGCGCCGTCGTGCGCCTGGTTGACCGTATGAGCGCGGCGTCCCTCCTTTACAGAATTCTCTTAAACGCGTCGACCAGCGTGCGCTCTATCCACTGCCGAGGGGTTCCTGGAAACACGCAGGCTGGAACGCCTACGCCGCTCGAAGCGTTTTCTGTTTTTCATCCTTCTCCCGCGGCTGGCTGCGCCGCGGGTCGCGCCGGGGCTTACAGCTGCACTCCCTGGCGCCGCAGTTCCGCTTGGACCAGGCCGATGTCGACGAGGCGGGGGGGCGTGCCCGACCGAGCGGATACAGCCGCGGCGGCCCCGGCCCCTTGACCGACGACCATCGTGTGGACCATGACTCGCAACAGGCGCGGGTTCGCGGCGCTCACGCTGCGGCCGGCCCCCATCAGCAACCCGTCGACGTTCCGGGGAACGATGCACCGGTAGGGCACGTCGAAGGAATCGGCGCGCAACGCCTGGCAACTCCATGCGCCTGCGCCTCGGTGCCGAATGGGATGGTCGCTTCCTACGGCGCGGCCGATGGCGTCGGGGAAGCGAACCCCCGCTTCCATCATCTCGGCAGTGAACACAAACTCGCCGTCGAGACAGCGCGACACGCGGACGCCGAGGTTCTCCGCCGTGCCCGCGACGAACGCGTCGGCGAATCCCCGCACGTAGCGCCGGAACGCGTCGGCGACAGCGAACGCCATCCGCCGCCCATCGATCACGCCGCGGGTGATCGCCCCGGCTTCCAAGCCGTCGAATTGCACGAACCCGGTGATCACGTGGGCGATGCCCGTCCGCCGCAAGCAGTGCATCTGGCAGGCGTCCGTGGTGTTGTGAAGACCGACCGACGCCGGCAGCGCGCCGTCGGCCTTGGCCTGCTTCAAGGCGTCCAGTTGGATGCCGCCCCCGTGGGGAAAGAGGAACGTGCCGCAATCGTCATATTGCGCCAGCGCTTCCTCGACGGTCCATTCCACGTCCATGGGAGCCGGATACTGATCCGGATGTTCTCGAAAGAACGCGACAAACGCGTCGACGTCGACGCCGCCCAGGCGGAAGCACAGGCTGTGCTTTCCCGCCTCGATCGTTCGCGTCGGCGCGCCCGACGCGGCGGCGACGTCCGCGTCGCCCGAGGCGTCGACCACCACGCGGGCCAGGATCGCCTCGCGGCCCTTTTTGGTGTGCGCCACGATCCCGCGAATCGCCGAGCCTTCCATCACGGCGTCGATCACGGGCGTGGCCAGCAGCGTCTCGGCTCCGGCCTGGTCAACCAAGTCCTGCAGCGCGACCTTCGCCTTCTCGACGTCGTAGATGATATGGCCCTTGTGGCGGCGCCATCGCGCGCCATAGCCTTCGGCCTCCGCCAGGCGGTCGGCGACCTCGACCGCGATCCCCGTCGTTCCCGGTTGGCCGAGGCGCGTGAAGTAGCAGTTGAAGATGCTGCAACACATGCCGGCGGTGGCCGTTCCGCCGACGAAGGCGTTTCGCTCGACGAGGAGCGTGCGGGCGCCGGCGCGCGCCGAAGCCACGGCGGCGGCGATTCCGCCCAATCCCCCGCCCGCCACGACCACGTCGTATTGCGAGCGGAGGGGAATCTCGCCTTCCGGCTCCACCACGCGGCCATGGGCCAGGCGCGCCGTCATGACATTTGTCCTTCGCTTGGCGCGTCAGACCAGCGCCCAGGCGTTCTCCACGCGGGCGAAGCCGTCCGCGAGACTCTCTTCCACGGTGCGGCCCGGCCAGGGAGTCGCCTCGATGACCAGGTCGCCGCGCTTCTCCTTGGACAGGTAGCCGATCTCCAGCAGGCGCCGGAGAATCCGCGCGGTCTCCGGCGTGTCGATTTCGCCTCCGGGATAGCCGATCGGCGGATGCTTGTCTCCATACAGGGGATGCGACGGGTCGCGCAGCACGCAATTGCCGAGATGGACGCGCTTCAGATGCGGGGCGACGACTCGGATGGCCTCCTCGGCGTCTTCCCCCATCAACGGCAGGTGCGCCACGTCCAACTCGATACCGAAATTGTCAACATCCGGTTGCATCGATTCGATCAACGCGACGCACTGTCTTGTCGGCCCGTAGAGGAACTTCTTGTCCACGGTCATGTCGAACGGCTCCAACTGGGCCGTGATGCCGTGAGGACGCAGTTCGGCGCACAGCCAGCGGCAGAAGTCGGCGAAGGCGCGATAATGCGCCTCGGTGGCTTCCGCGGGAGTCGGCCCGCCGGAGGCGAAGACAAAGCCGGTCGCGCCGAGGGCGGCGGCTTGCTGGACATAGTCGCTCACCAGCATGCGGATCTGGGCTTGTTCATAATACGCAGGGGACGTGAAGCTCAGCTTCCGCAGGGGGAACAGGAAGTTGGAGAACGCAAGGGCTTGCTTGCCGGAGGCGCGCGCCGCCGCCGCGACGCGCCGCCGGCGTTCCTCCCCATACGGAACGCAGCAGTCGAGCGTCTCAATATCGCCGCGCCCCAGCAGATCGATGAGGGTCCGCGCGTGCTCGTCGGGGTCTTCGACGGAACGGGGATAGACCATGTGATGAACAAGCCCGAGGCGGGCGTATTCCCGGATATCGCCCTTCATCCCAGCGCCTCCGCCGCTCAATGCGGTTCCTGGGAGCGCCGACGTCCTCGTCGGCCATGCATCCACTCCCGCGACGCGCGAATTTGCCGACGCGGACGTCGGCGCGCCCAGGAACCGCGCATGGTGAGGAACGCGGATTACAGAATCTCCTTAAACGCGTCGACCAGCGTGCGCTCTTCCCAGGTGAAGCCTTCCTCTTCGCGGCCGAAGTGGCCGTAGGCCGCGGTCTTGCGGTAAATCGGACGGCGCAGTTTGAGCCGCTCGATGATGTAGCGCGGCGACAGCTTCGCCGCGTCGCGGATCGCCTCGACGATCTTCCGCTCATCGACCTTGGCCGTGCCGAACGTGTCGATGTCGACCGAGACCGGCTCGGCCACGCCGATGGCGTACGACAACTGCATCTCGCAGCGGTCGGCCAGCCCGGCGGCCACGATGTTTTTCGCCAGCCAGCGGGCCGCGTAGGTGGCGCTGCGGTCGACCTTCGAGGGGTCCTTGCCCGAGAAGGCGCCGCCGCCGTGGCGCCCCATGCCGCCATAGGTGTCGACGATGATCTTGCGCCCCGTCAGCCCCGTGTCTCCATGCGGCCCGCCGACGACGAACCGCCCGGTGGGGTTGACGTGGATGATCGTCTTCTCGTCGAACATGTCCGGG
>JAPLSS010000874.1 GCA_026398515.1 Candidatus Sumerlaeota bacterium
ACTCAACGTGATGACCAGACTGGTCTTGCGCCCGCGCGCCATAGCAGCAACCTCCGGCAGAAGTTGCCGTCAACCTTACAGGAATCGCGCAGAACCATGCAATACTATTTTGACCCCTTTATTGTGTTGAGGTGTACTTAGGTCCTTTAGGCGCCATTCACGCCGCGGAATCTTAATCCAAGCTGCGCGCCACGCGGAATCCCACGTACGGATAGCCCTTGGCCGGGTCTTTGTCGCTGCCGCGATTGGCGGAGCGGGCAAACCGCGCGTAGTCCAGCCAATCGCCGCCGCGGCACACGCGGTTCGTCTGCCCGGGCTGCGGCGTGTCCCACGCGCTCCCGTCGTCGGGGCATCCCGGCTGGGCGTAGTCCGTGTGGTACCAGTCCTGAACCCATTCCGAGAGGTTGCCGCACATATCGAACAGCCCGAACTGGTTCGGGAGCTTCAATCCCACGGGCTTGGTCCCGGATGTCGGCGTGTCGGAGTTGAACGCATACCACATGTAGTCCGAGCGGTTGCCGGGCAGCATTCCCGCCGGCGCGTCCGAGGCATTGTCGTCGACAGGCGCGCCGTTCGCATCCACTAGCGAATCGCCGAAGAAGAATCGCGTCTCCGTGCCGGCGCGGCAAGCGTATTCCCATTCCGCCTCGCTGGGCAGGCGGAACGTTCCCTGGCCCAGCTGGTTCAAGGCGGCGATGAACTGCTGGCAATTGTCCCACGTCACATAATAGACCGGATAATCGTCTCCCACGCCGTAGTCCTTCGCCGGCATGGTTCCCATCACCGCCTGCCACTGCTTCTGAGTCACTTGAAACTTCCCCAGGTAGAAGCCCTTGAAGAAGGTGACGGAATGCTGCGGGCCTTCGTCGGCGTGGCGGTTCCGTTCCGTGTCCGGCGACCCCATCTTGGGATTGCCGGCCGGGATGCGGACCAGGTCCAGGGGCGCGCCGCCGGGCAGGTTCACCGCGAGTTGCTCGGGAACGGCGATATGCGCGGTGGCATAGTCGCCGGCGGGGAAGGGCGAAAGCCAGCCGACGCCCCGGATGAAGAACCAATACGACCCGGGCGGCAGAGAGAAATCGGCCCAGCCCTGGAAGAAATCCGCCTCGCCGGGGCTATAGCCCACTTGTCCGTAATCCACGAAATGCCACAGGCTCGTGCCGCCGGGCCCGGCGCTGGCCACGAAGTTGGCGTCCTCCATCCTGTAGACGATGATCTGATAGTGCCACGTTCCATAGGGGTCGGGCTTCCAGTGCAAGCGCACATTGGGCGTCCCGCCCTTCAACTGGGCCAGGGCGCCGAGGGGCGCGTGCGGCGCCCCGCTATATAGAATTCCGATCCACGGGTTGGCGCAGCAATACACGCCCCCGGAGGCGTACTGATTGGCGATCCAGACAAAGTACGCGCCGGAAGCGCCGGTGTCGATCTGGCCCGAGGTGGCCGACGCATCAAACGGATGAAACAGAGCGCCCCCTTCCGCGTTCGGGACCCAGCGGACGCCGTACCAGTCGTACGCGTAGCCCAGGAACCGCAACGGCGGGTCAGCGCTGTTCGACCACGTCAGCTGGGCCGTGGCGTTCCCCGCGTCGTCGACCGGCCCCAGCGTCGGCGCCCCTTCGGCGCGGGCCGCTTCGACTCGAAGGAACGCGGAGCCGATCAGCGCCGAAACCCAGCACAGACAACCATTCGTCTTCCATGACTTGCCCATCGCGCATCCTCCCGACCACCACTGAATTGTCGAGCCCGCGACTCCCACGGGCTTCCGCCCGAGGGTCCATCCCTTCGTGCGAAGCCCGAATCGCGGTTGCGCCGCCCCTCATCCTGAAGGGCTCGCACTCCATATGCTATTATCCAGTTTACAATGTAGCGGTATTCACAATGCAGTGCAAGAGAAGTTTTTCGCCCGGCCCGCCCGGCCTAACCCTGTCTTGCCTATTCGCCGGCCCTATGGAAGGATTGCCGGAGCGTTGGAGGCCAATGCCTCGGACCGCGCATTGATCCCAGGAAGGAGAATCCCGTGGCGGAGAAGAACCGTAACGCGTGCGAGATCAAAATCGGCTACATTGGCGGCGGAAGCCGGATGTGGGCGCACAAGGTGATGTGCGATTTGGCGCTGTGTCCGGATTTGAGGGGCGAGATCGCCCTCTACGACATCCACTTCGCCGCGGCCCAGGCCAACGCCGTCTATGGCAATCGCCTGTTCGCGCATCCGCAATCGCGGACCCGCTTCCGCGTCACGGCCTCGAAGACGTTGGCCGGCGCGTTGAAGGGCGCCGACTTCGTGGTCGCCTCCATTCTGCCGGGGCCGATGTGGATGATGGCCAACGACATCGATATCCCGCTGAAATACGGCATCTTGCAGCCCGTGGGCGACACAACCGGCCCCGCCGGCGTCAGCCGCGCCCTGCGCACGATCCCCATCTACGCCGAATACGCCCCGCAAATCATGACGCATTGCCCGCGAGCCTGGGTCATCAACTACACGAATCCCATGACGCTGTGCACGGCGACGCTCTACGCCGCGGAGCCGCAGATCAAGGCCTTCGGCTGCTGCCACGAGGTCTTTGCGAGCCAGGGGCATCTGGCCCAACTCGTGCACGAATACCTGGACGTTCCGCGTCCGCCCCGGCACGAGATCAAGGTCGACGTGGCCGGCGTCAACCACTTCACGTTCTTCACCGCCGCCTCCTGGAACGGCGTCGATCTGTTTCCGATTCTTCGCAAGCACGTCGCGCGCAAGGACATCTGGGCCGACCAGACGAAATTCGCTCTCGATCTCAAGGCCACCGGCGGCTGGTTCGCCCACAAGGGTTTGGTGGGGTTCGACCTCTTCCGGCGCTTCGGGGCGCTGGGCGCGGCGGGCGACCGGCATCTCGCCGAGTTCCTCCCCTGGTTCCTCGTGTCCGAGGAGGCGATTCACCGCTACGGCTTCATCCTGACGCCGTCCAGTTACCGTATGGGAACTTGGAAACCTAGGGAGAAACCCGCCCGACGCCAGCCGGACCGAACCCCGCCGGAGAAGAAGGGGATCGAACTGAAGCGCTCGGGGGAAGAGGGGATCAACCAAGTGTGCGCCCTGGCCGGCCTGGCGCCGCTCGACACCAATGTGAACCTCTCGAACACCGGCCAGATTCCCGGCTTGCCGCTCGGAGCCGTGGTGGAGACCAACGCCCAATTTCGGCGCGACAGCCTGCGGCCCATCGTGCCCAAGCCGCTTCCCGCCGGGGCGCTGGAGCTGGTGCGCCGCGTCGCGGAAACCCAGAGGCTGACGCTGCAAGCAGGCCTGGCGCGCGACGCCGACCTGGCCTTTCAAGCGCTTCTCACCGATTCGCTGTGCCGCATTCCGGTGGACAAGGCTTGGAAGATGTTTCGGGAGCTGCTCAAGGCAAATCAGGCGATGCTGCCGGGCTACAAGATCTAAGAGCGTGTTTATAAAGGCGCAGACGCCGCATAGCGACGTTGCGCGAAGCGCTTTGGAGTGCGGCGGCGTGCCCAGCAGGCGGCGGGCGGTTGCGACGCCGAGATTTCCGCCGCTTTGCCTTCGACTGGCCGCTATTTGAAACAAAAGCGCCGGCAAGTGTTTGGAGCGGAGACATAGGTGACAAGTGTTCGGAGACATGGGTAACACTTTTCGAGCATGGAGTAAAGCCTCAGTTCCCTGCCCCCTAGGGGGCAGGGAACTGACAGGTTAGTAGTCATGCCGCTGTTGCTC
>JAPLSS010000995.1 GCA_026398515.1 Candidatus Sumerlaeota bacterium
GCACGCGGTGGTGGTCTCGGACCTGAAAGACCAGCGCAGCATCGTGCGCGAGCAGATGAAGATGCGCTCGGATCCGTCCTTCGGCCAGCGCAATCAGTTCCAGCACGACATCCGCCAGGGCGAGCAGGAGCAATTCCCCGACGAGTATAAGAAACTGCTTTCGGCCTATTATCAGGCCTTGAGCCAGCAGAACTGGCAGGGGCAATAGATAAGCGGGCATATCAGTCCGTAGCGCGACTTTTAGGTTGTAGAGGCGGGAGGGCGCGACTCGACTATACATGACGACAGAAATAACACGGCACGCCCGCGCTCCCAGCAACCAGCTTACTTGCTGCGTTATTTATGTCGCCATATATAGTTCGACAAGCTCACTACAGGTCGCTGGCGCTCGTCTCGTCCGGGCATCGATGACCTGGATGCAATTGAGGTGAGGAAAGATGAAAGAGAGGGGCAGTCTTCTTCATGGATGGGTCATTCCGTCCATTGTGTCCGTCGTTCTTGCCTCCATGTTGTCAGCGGCGGAGACGAACCTGTTGCCGAACGGCGACTTCGAGAAGGGCGGGCCTGGCGGCGGGCCTCTGGGGTGGGAGCTGTTGCAGGAGGGGCGAACGTGGGTCGATATCGGAGGGGAGCATGGGCACGTGTTGCGCGTGGACATTCCCCGCGAAATCGCCCGCAGCGAAGGATACAAATACTTCAGCGAGAAGATCCCGATCGATGAGTGGAGAACCTATCGCTGCCGGGTGGACATCCGCACGAACAAGCCCGGCATCGTGGTTTTTCTTCAGGGATTGACGCAATTCCGCGGGCAGGAGCGCGAGATCTACGAGAAGCAGGTCAAGAGCGAGAAGCGCATCGAACCCAACAACCAGTGGGGCACGCTCGACTTCGAATTCACGCCGCGGCCCCCTTCCGCCGTCAGCAACACGGTGCTGGAGCATCGCGGGATCGAGATCCCGCACGTCCAGTGGCTGAAGGTCGAGTTCTTCGTCTACGGCGGCGACGCCGGGCGGGTCGAGTTCGACAACATGAAGATCACGGAGAAGCCGGGCGGGCCAAGCTCCGCGCCGGCGTCGGGGCCGGCATCGGCGCCGGCGTTCCGGACGCTGCGCGAACAAGTCCAAGCGGAACGCCAAGGGAATGCCGCCAGCCGCGGCGCGGCCAACGCGACGCCGACCTCCGGGAATCGGCCATAGCAAAGCGGCTCGCGCGTCGCGTTTGTCCAGATTGAGACCACAATGCGAGACAGAGCGATACTGTATGGGCGTGTTGTCCTGTGTGTCGCCAACGTGTTGTGCCTGGCTGGCAGCCTGAGCGCCTCCGACGCGTGGTGGAACCCCGCGTGGAAATGCCGCTATGCGATCATCGGCGCGGATTTCGGCGCGGGGACCGCGGCGTGGGTCAAGTTCAACATCCCTCCGGGCTGCGCGCCCGATGGTTCGGATATCCGGATCATCGACGATAAGGGCGCGGAGATCCCTCGCCAAGTTCTGTTCTTCGAACCCGGGCTGTATGGCATCGTCGCCTTCGACGTCGCTCAGGCGCGGCCGCGCTATTGGCTTTACTTGAGCAACCCCGACCCGAAGACGCCGGCCTCTTCGTGGACCGCGCAGGCGGGCGTGTTCCTTACGACGCGCGAGCTGGGGCAAGGCTCCGCCAACAACGGCAACGAGATGAAGCAACTCTTGCTGAACAGTCGATGGGCCTACGGCGCGGGGTTCCGTCCCAAGATCTTCGAAGGCTTCGATCCCTTCGGCGAGCCGACCCGCTTCGTCAGCGAAATCCGGGCGTGGCTGCAGATCAAACGCGCCGGCCAATACTCCTTCTTCACCGTCAGCGCCGACGCATCGTTCCTGATCATCGACGGCCAGCCGGTGACGCAGTGGCCCGGCGCGCATCGGGCCGAGGGCGGCCAACGCGGGCGCTTTCAGGGCAAGATCAACCTGAAGCCGGGCGTGCACGAGTTGGATTATTACCACTGCAATCTTGGAACCGATCAGGTGGTGATGGAGGCCGCCTGGATGCCGCCCGGCGCCACCCAGCCGGCGCTGATCTCGGAGACCGATTTCGTGCCCATCCGCCCGGCGCAGGCGGGGCCGCTGGAGATCTACAACCAGCCCGTGGCGCCTGATTTCTCCGGCGCGCAGGAGGAATGGTGCAGGGTGGGGGAAGACACGTACACCATCTACACCTTCTCCGATCTGTCCACCTCGGCGGGTGGGCGGATCGTCAAGTGCGCGTGGGAGTTCTCCGACGGCTGGCGGGGCGAGGGGGAGCAACTGCCGCGGATGTTCTTCCACAAGGGGGATTTCTCGGTCAAATTGACCGTCGCCGACGACAAGGGCCGCCAGGCTTCGATCGAGCGCCCGTTCCGCGTGTTCGCCATCGACCGCGGCGAACCGAGCGACGAACGCATGGTCGGCCAGGCGTTCGCCAATATGATCGAGTCGGTCAACCTGCAACAACTCGCCCGCGAGGACGCCGTGCGCGCCGGGCGGCTGCTGATCGCCCAGGACCGCTCCATGTCCGCCGCCAAGTTGTATGAGACGCTGCTGGGCGCGCCCGGCGAGCCGGCCGCGGATACGGATCTCACGATCGCCTACCTCGATCTGATGTGCGGCTCGCTGGGGCAATCGGAACGCGGCGTGGACGTCGCTCGGCGGGTCCTGGGCCGCCTTGACAAGGACCCGGTTCTCGCGGCCCGGCTGGCGTCGCGCATTGGGCGGGCCGAACTGGACGACCTGAATCGCGTCGACGACGCGCTGACCGATTTCAAGGCGGCGGACTTGCGCCTGCAGGGCGTCAAGAAGCCGGACCCGCAAATGCGGCGCAATACGCTCATTGGACTGGGCGACGCGCAGCGCGCCTTGGGCCAGGCCGAGGAGGCGCGCGCCGCCTACGAGCAGGCCGAAGCCATTCATCTGCCCGGCCAGAAGAAGAGCCCGTTCGACATCTCTTCCGACGCGCTGACGGTCGAAAGCCATTTATTGCAGCGCGAATACGACGAGGCGCAGAGAATCCTCGATCAATGGGAACTGGAGCATCCGACGGAGCGGCTCGAAGGCTATAGTTCCATCCTGCGCGCGCGGCTGGCTCTGGCGCGGGGCGACCGCGCCGGCGCCGTGCTGCAACTGGAGCGGTTCCTGTCGTGCAAGCCGGTGGGCGTGTTCGCCAAACAGGCGATGCTTCTGCTGGCGCAATGCTACGAAGTGTCCGGCGAGGCCGACAAGGCCCGCGCGCTGTATTTGCAGCTGCTGGAGCAGTTCCAGGATGAAGACATTCAGGCGCAGGCGCGCCAAGGCATGGACCGTCTGGCGCATCCGGGCGGGCCGCCGCCCGCGACGGTCGCGTCGGCCCCGGCGACCGCGGCGTCCGCCGAGGAGTTGGGTCCCGGCCCGGGGAAGGCGGGCAAGGCGGGCAAGGCGGCCAAGGCCTTGGGGCGCGGAGCGGCGGAGCTGCTGGGGCAGCCGTCGAACGCGGCGCAAGGGGCGGCGGCGCGCAAGGCGGCCAGGCAGGCGGCGGCCGCGCCCAAAGCGTCGAAGAGCCCGGGACAATCGCCGCGCAAAGCCGCGAGGCAACAGGGGGCCGCGCCGTAAGCCCTTCGCTGGGTATCCCAGCAGCGCGAGGAAGTCCTCGGCCGTAAGCTCCGCGCGCCATATCAGAGCGCAGCCTTGACCATCGAGCGTGTGATCGGCGACAATCGACGTGGAGGCTGGCGATGAAACGGCTTCGTGTGTACGTCGACACATCGGTCATTGGCGGATGCCTGGACGAGGAGGTTGAGAAAGAGAGTCGTGCGCTGATAGATTTGGCGCACCGCGGCGAGATCACCATCCTTGCCTCGGACCTTTTGTTGGATGAACTGCGCGATGCGCCTCTGGAAGTTGGCGAGGTTTTTCGGTCCTTGCCAGCGGGGGCCGTCGAACACGTGCCGACTTCGCCGGAGAGCATCGCGCTTCAGGAACAATACCTTGCCGAAAATGTTGTTGGCCGAGGTTCGAAAGACGATGCGCTTCACGTGGCGTTGGCCGTGACAGCACGCGCGGATGTCATGGTCAGCTGGAATTTCAAACACATCTTGCAGTTCAACAGAATCCGTGGTTTCAATTCCGTAAACTTGGTACAAGGGTATCCCATGATTGAGATTCGCAGTCCGAAGGAGATGATCCAATCATGAAGAAGATCTTTGATTGTGTGGAGATGAAAAACCGCATCCAGGCCGAGAGGGCCAAAGAATATGCCGGTCTGTCCGAGGAGGAAATCGCGGCCAGGCGTC
>JAPLSS010000500.1:0-6007 GCA_026398515.1 Candidatus Sumerlaeota bacterium
CTAGACAGGGATTGGGCGATGCGCCGGCTGGAAAGCCTACGCCATTTTTCGCTTGACCCGGCGCGCGCGCCCCTGCGCAATGGCGAGGCGCGCCGGGGGCGCTTCGTGTGGCTGGCTGGCGGCTTCGGACCAGGCGGGCGCATCCCCCGGCATTCGGCGCGTGGCGAGTGAAACTTCCTGATTCCTTCACCCTTGGAGGCGCGAAGGCGATGGCAAGAAAAACCGTGGAGACCCCGTGCGACGTCCGCGACCTCGATCTGGCGCGCGCTGGCAAGAGCCGCATCGAATGGGCCGGGCGCACGATGCCCGTGCTGCGCAAAATCGCCGCGCGCTTTCGCAAGGAAAAACCGCTGGCGGGAACGCGCATCGCGGCGTGCCTTCACGTGACCACCGAGACCGCCAACCTCGCGCTGACGTTGCAGGCCGGCGGCGCCGACGTCGTGCTGACCGCGTCGAACCCGCTGAGCACGCAGGACGAGGTGGCCGCCTCCCTGGTGAGCCATCATGGCATCTCGGTCTACGCGATCAAGGGCGAGGACCATCACACCTATTACGAGCATCTGCGCGCGGGGATGGCCCACGGCCCGTCGATCACGATGGACGACGGCGCCGACCTCGTCTCCGCCTTCCAGTTCCTCGCCACCAACCGCATCAAGGACCTGGCCGCCCCGATTCGCGAGTGGGTCAAGACGCTGTCCGACGCCGAGCGCGGGAAGTTGCTCAGCGGCATCATCGGCGGCACCGAGGAGACGACGACCGGCGTCATTCGCCTGAAAGCGATGGAAAGGGACGGCGTGCTGCGCTTCCCGATCATCGCCGTCAACGACGCCGACACCAAACACCTCTTCGACAACCGCTATGGCACGGGCCAGTCGACGATCGACGGGGTGCTGCGGGCGACCAATCTGCTGCTCGCCGGCTGTCAGGTGGTGGTTTGCGGCTACGGATGGTGCGGGCGCGGCGTGGCGGGCAAGGCCAAGGGCATGGGCGCGAACGTCATCGTCACCGAGGTCGATCCGTTGCGCGCCCTGGAAGCGCGAATGGATGGGTTCGCCGTCATGCCGATTCGCGACGCGGCGAAGGCGGGCGACCTTTTCATCACCGTCACCGGCGACATCCACGTCATCGGGCGCGAAGAGTTCCGGGCGATGAAGGACGGCGCGATCGTCTGCAACAGCGGCCACTTCAACGTCGAATTGGACCTGAACGCGCTGGAGAAGATGAGCGTCAAGCGGCGCGCGATCCGGCCGTTCGTCGAGGAATTCACGCTCAAGGGCGGCAAAAAGATCTTCGTGCTCGGCGAGGGGCGCCTGGTGAACCTCGCCTCGGCCGAGGGGCATCCCGCCTCGGTCATGGACATGTCGTTCGCCAACCAGGCGTTGTCGGCGGAGTTCATGAAGAACAACGCCAAGAAGCTGGAAAAGAAAGTCTATCGCGTGCCGCTGGACATCGACCGCGAGATCGCGCGGCTGAAACTGGAGTCGATGGGCGTGAAGATCGACAAGCTGACGCGAGAGCAGGAGAAATACCTGCGTTCCTGGGATATGGGCACGTAAGAAATCCCGATTCTTCGATTTTCCGGCGCGTCGGCCGACAGGCTTGTCTGCGCAGGGGGCGACGCCGGGCACGGGCGCCGACACGACGGCCCGCGCCACGGAAAGCGTTTTCTTTCGCCGGTTCGTTTCTTTGCTGACAAGACGCGGTTTCATGGGTATGCATCAGGCCATGTCGGACTCCTTGGAACGCGCCAAACAAATCACCCGCCGAATCAGCGGCTTCTCTTCCTACACGGACCCGGCCGAACGCCGGAAGTCCGAACACGCGTTCCGCGACTATGCGCTGGAGCGCCTGGACCGCTTTGCCCGCAACATCCAGGAGGTCGCGGCGGACACGGAGCTGTTCGCCGGCCAGCCCGCGCGCGCGCGGATCGAGCTGCGCCTGCTCGGCGATCGCCTGTCCGACGCCGCCGATCTGGTCCGTTCGGTTCCCTATGAGTATGGCGAGTTTCTGACCGCGTCGCGGCTCGACGCCGACGAGGCCGAGCCGTTCTACGCCCGCGATGAACGCGTGTTGCGGGAGATCTCGGCCGTCCAATCCGCGATCGAGCCGACCCTCAGCCCGCGGACCCCGCTGGCGGAATTCGTCCAAACGTTGGGGCGCGAAGTCCACAGCCTGCTCGCCGCCATCCACGAGCGGCAGGCGGGGATTTCCGGCTTCGTGCGCACCAAGCCGCGCGGCGTTTAGACGGCGCCGATCGGCTCTCGGAAACTCGGACTTCCCAGCCTCGCTGGCTCGTGGCATTGCTTCTTCGTGGGCTTCTTGGCCATGACTCCTCCGCCCCCGCTGCCCCACGACAAGAAGACGCTTCTGCGCGAAGTGGACGCCTCGATCAAGATCCGCGACATCAAGCAGATGGATCGCCTGCGCGATCAGGTCGACGTCAAGTGGTGGGAGTCCGGCCTGATTCTGCTGCTTTTTGTGTGTGCGCTGGGATTCATGATTTCCACCGCTCTATATCTGACCGCCCAGTCGCCCCGGCCCGGGGAGCTGTTGTCGGCGCAGATCCATACGGACGCCGCTCGCCTGGCCGACGCCGCGAAAGCGCTCCAGCGCAAGGAGTTCTTGCTCAAGGCCGTGTTTATCTGGTTCCTGCCGATGGTCTTCAGCATCATCTTGACGCTGGAGGTCATCCTGCGGAAGATCAACGCCCTCCGGCGCCTGCACCACGTCTCCGCGCAGATCCTCGAAACGCTGCGCAAGGACTTGGCGCGCCCGTCCGCGCGCCCGGAAGGCTCGACGGAATCGAAGGGCGAGAAAGAAGAGAACCGATCACAGGCAGAATGATAGGGGGCAGAATAATGAATTTCATTATTCTACCCGCTATTATTTTCTCTTCTTTTCTTGTTTGTTAGTTTATCAATCCTGCTTCAACAGGCGGGCCATCGTGTCGCGGAAGTCGCCGATGTCGTGGAAGTAGTGGAAGACCGAGGCGTAGCGCATGTAGGCCACTTCGTCCAGGTCGCGCAGGCGTTTCAGCACCAACTCGCCGATGCGCGTCGAGGGGAATTCGCGCTCCATCGAATTCTGCAACTCGCGCTCCACGTAGCGGACGATCTGCTCCATGTCTTCGACCGGCACAGGCCGTTTGTGGCAGGCGCGCTGAATGCCGCGCAGCAGTTTCTGCGGATCGAACTCCGCCCGCCGCCCATCGCGCTTGATCACCATGAACGGCACCTTCTCGATGATCTCGAACGTCGTCCAGCGCTTCGAGCAGTTCAGGCACTCGCGCCGGCGGCGGATCGACTCGCCGTTTTGCGTCTCGCGCGAGTTGACCACCCGGTCTTCTATCGTTCCGCAGAATGGGCAGCGCATCACCAGGCCTCCCGTGTCCAAGGGGTGTTATGGGAAAGCGAGGCGGCCCGGTCGCGCACGCCCCGCTCCAGGCATTCCATCAGCTGCGCGTGCAGCGGCGCGTTCGACGCCGCCACGCAGCCGAACACGTCTTCTTGTCGATGGCTGAGAAGCGGCTTCCCGTCCAGCGCCCGTCCGCGCTCATCGGTGATCGAGCAGCCGGCCTCGACGGCGATCCGCCAGGCCGCGGCCATGTCGTAGGGCATCAGGCCGCCGACCTTGCCGAACATCCGGCGCGACCAATCGCCCAGGCGGGGGAAATCCCGCGCCAGGCGCTGCCAAATGTCCACGTAGGCGTCGATCTGTCCGCCCAGCAGGCGCGCAATGGAAAACGTGCACGCCGCCCACATGAAACAACTCCCCTTGTGCGAACTGCCGTTGATCAACTCCGAGTAGACGAGCGACAGCGGCTGGACCGGCCGCGCGCAATACTCGAAACTCCAGAACAGGGTCGAGAGGTTCTCGTTGCGGCTCAGAATCACCGGCAGCGGCTCCCCGCGCTCGGAGAGGCGTCTGGCCCCCGCGCCCCGGCCGGCCGCATACGCCTTGCCCGTGCGGATTTCGACCAGCACGGCCGCGACCACGTCGGCGAAGGTCGCCGCCTCGCCGCCTTCCGCCAGCGCCAGCGAGACGCAGGAGCATTCCAGGCCGCCGATCGTGGGGCGCGAGCCGTCGATCGGGTCGGCCACCAGCGTCTGGCCGTTCCAGGCGTCGAACGTGCGCAGCCCCTCGTCCTCGGTGAACAGCGCCGCGCCGGGAAACAGGGCCGGCGTTTCGCGCGCCAGGACCTCTTCGGCGACCATGTCGATCTGATACGTCACGTCGCCCGAGGCCGCCTGGCCCCGGATGGCCCCGGACGCGCGCTCGTCGATCCACGGCAGGATGGCCTCGCGCGCCTTGCGCGCCAACGCCAGCAATCGTTCCTCGGCGGCTTCGGGAGCCATGCGGTTTCTTTCAAGTTCGTAGCGACGCCTTTAGCCCTCTTTCCGCAACGGCTGAAGCCGTCGCTACGAACTCTTATTACGAACCCTCTACTACAAGATAGAGACTACAGAGAGCGAGGAAAGTCAAGATCTGTCATTCTCGCCGCGAACGCGAAACGGCATGTTGGCCGCGGCCGCGTTGCCCGCGCCGCCGGTCACGGTGACGAACAAACGATAGGCGCCGGGTTTTTCCGGCGCCTGGAAGGCGACCTGAACAGAGCCATCGGCGATTGGAGCCTCCCCCGATCCCAAGGGTTGTCCGGAGAACCGCTCCTTCTTGTCGGCGGCGGTGTCCTCGGCCCAGACCTCCCATTTCGCCTTCAGGGGATCTCCGTCGGGGTCCGTCGCCGACGTGGCGGCCTCCACTTGCGCGCCCGGCGCGATTTCGCTTCCTTTCGCCTCGCTCACCAACGGCTCGATCTCCGGACAGCGGTTCTTCGGCGCCTTGCCGGTCCAGGCCGTTGTCATGGCGTCCACGTGGCCCAGGCGCCCGCCCTCCGCCGTGAAGCAGTTGTGAAAGCCCCCCGGCTGCGATGGGATCTTCCACACGAACACGTACGATCCCAGGCAACTCGGATGGCCGGGGGCGATGGAGGCCTTATAGATGGCGGCAAGTTTGGCGGCGCGCTGGGTGGTGGTCGGCTCCAACTTGGCGCCCCATGGAGTTTTCTTCAGCCCCAGATAATTGTCGCCGAACTCGGTGACGATGTAGGGCCGGTCCCATCCGGTTTCGGCCAGCCGCTTGGCCAGCGTCATCGCCCCGCCGTAGGAGTTCACGCCGAGAATGTCGATGTGAGGGCAATATTGCTGAATCGACTTGACTTTCTCACCGCCCTTGCCCAGGTCCGCGATGACCGTCATCGTCGGATGGCCGGGGTCGGTTTCGTGGACCATCGCCGCGACCCGGTCAATCGCCTTCCACAGGTCGGGGTGGTCGGCGCCGTGGGATTCCATCTCGTTGCCCACGCCCCAGACCAGAAGGGCGGGATGGTCTTTGAAAGCCAGGACCGACTCGCGCGCCCGGTCGATCACCGCCTGAACGCTGGCGGGGTTGGAGTAGTCGGGGCCTTTGCCCGCCGCCGTGTTGTTGTCGCGCCCCATCCACAACGTCGGGGTGAGGGTCAAGCCGCGCGCCTGCGCCATATCCAATTGCGCCTTGAGTTCCGGTTTGGCGTTCCACGTGCGGATCGAGTTGCCGCCGGCGGCGACGAGCTGATCCATCAGGAACTCCGAATCGACCCCGCCGGCGCCATGAATGAAATACGGCTGCCCGTCGCGCAGCAGGCGAAACCCGTCGGCGGTTCGTTCGACGCGAACCGTCGATCCCTCGCTCCGCACCGCCGAACCGAGCCAGGCAAACGCCAGAGCGAATGCGCAAATGAACGGCGCGCGGCTTCTCATGATTCCCATGGCGCCCTTCCCCCGCAAAGGTTTACGGGTCCCATACGTCCTGTAAGACCTATACGACCTGAAGGTTTCGCGACGAACTCAAGAGACCTCAGCTGCAAAACCGGGGCGTTCGTCAAAGGCGAACGCCCCGCTTCTCGTTGCGCTGCTCCAAAAACCGGGAGTATGGAGTCCCGCCTTCAGGCGGAATGCTGCGATTTGCGTCG
>JAPLSS010000500.1:6046-7616 GCA_026398515.1 Candidatus Sumerlaeota bacterium
TGCGATTTGCGTCGAGGCCGGCCATCGAGCATTCCGCCTGAAGGCGGGACTCCATACTCCCGATTTTCGCTGGTTTCTGGGCGCCGCGGAGCGCCATGAGGCGCTGTCATGCAAAACCGTCTTCGTCAGACGTGCCGGTCAATGGCGTCCTTGATCGTCTGCTTCATGACCGCCCCGATGATGCGATCGACTTCCTGGCCGTTTTTCACGAACAGAAGGGTGGGAATGCTCTGGATCCCGTAATTCGCCGCGACGTTGGGGCTGTCGTCGACGTTGACCTTCACCACCTTCAGTTTCCCGGCGTATTCCCCGGCCAACCCCTCGACCACGGGGGCGACTTGGCGGCACGGCCCGCACCACGGCGCCCAGAAATCAATGAGCGTCGTCCCCGCGTTTTTCACCACTTCCGTCTGGAAACTCGCTTCGTTGACCTCCAAAACATTCCCTGCCATCTGCGGTCCTCTCCTCACGATCCAAGTTCACGCCGACATCTGGCCGCCTATTCGCGGGCCGCCAACGGCTGATTGTTCTTTTCCCTGGCCGGGGCAAATCCGGCGCCATTTCCCTCAGCAACCCCTGTGCCGAACCGAAAAAGCGTCACACAGGCGAGCGAAGGGCCGCCAGCGCCTCCGCCAGATTGAGTTTTCCATCGTACAGCGCTTTGCCCACGATGGTCCCGATGAGATTCTCGCGGGGAATCGCCGCCAACGCCAGCACGTCGTCCAGGCAGGAAACCCCTCCCGAGGCGATCACCGACATCCCGACTTGCTCGGCCATGCTCCGTTGCGCAACTAAATTCGGCCCTTGCAACGTCCCATCCGTGGCAATGTCGGTATAGACGATAGCGCCCACTCCGGCGGATTCCAGCCGTTGGGCGAACTCCAGCGCCTGCAAGTCGCGCACTTCCACCCATCCCCGAACCGCGACCTTCCCATCGTGGGCGTCGACGGAGACGATGATCCGCTGGCCAAACCGCCCGATCATCTCCTCGAGGAATTCGGGCGATTCGACCACGCGGGTGCCCAACACGGCGTATTCGACGCCCAAATCGAACAGCGTCTCCACGTCTTTGGCCGTTCGCAGGCCGCCGCCGACCTCCAGAACCGCTCCGACGCGCTCGCGGATGCTTCGAATGGCCTCGAGGTTCCGCGGTTTGCCGGAGAACGCGCCGTCCAAGTCGACGATGTGCAGCCGTTTGGCGCCGCTCAACTCGAAACTGCGCGCCATTTCCGGCGGATTGTCGGAATACACGCTTCGTTGATCGGCGCGGCCCCGCTGCAGCCGAACGCAGTGGCCGTCCATCAGATCGATCGCGGGAATCAACAGAAAATCGCGGCCCACAACACCCTCGATCGTCCCAGAATGCTCCTTGAGAGATTCGTGTCCCCGGCGTCCATGCCTCGCCTCATTACATTTAGAATGTCATGTCCCGGCGGGTCAATGGATTTTCTGTGGCGCCGGCGTTCCCGGGCGCATCTTGATACTGCTACGGCGGCGGCGACGTGCCAATGGAGACTGCTCCGAGAATCGGGAGTATGGAGTCCCGGCATTAGGCGGTATGCTGCAACAT
>JAPLSS010000451.1 GCA_026398515.1 Candidatus Sumerlaeota bacterium
GCTGGCGATGGCTTACCCGCTGGCGTTTCTCGTGTTCTGGCGGGCGACGAGCGGGCGTGCGCTGGCCCTGGCGCTCGGCGTCCTGTGGATTCTCTACGCCGGACTGATTGTCGTCTTCTCCGTCCATTCCAACGCCGGCCTGATCCTGGCGATGCTGATCACGCTCGGCCTTCTCTGGAAGTTGGATGGCTGGCGCGGCTATCGGGAGCGGTTGGCGCGCCTCGCGATTCTGGCGGCCGGCTGGATCGTCATCGCGCTCTTCTTCTCGCTCGATCTTCCCGCCAACCCGCATCGCCCCTGCATCTTCCGGCAAGCGTTCGCGTCCAACCGGCTGGCGTTCGGTTGGGAATCCCGCGTCTTCATTTGGGACACGACGCTGGAGATGATCCGCCAGAAGCCGTGGCTCGGCGTCGGCGCGGGCAACTTCGAGTATCGCTTTCCTTCCACGCATTCCCCTCTCGTGCTGGCGAACCCGCGCCTGGCGCCGATGGCCGGCTCGTGGACGAACGCGGCGCACAACGACCTGCTGCAATCGTGGGCGGAACTGGGCGTCGCAGGCCCCGCGCTCCTTCTTCTGTTGTTCATCCTGACGTTCATCGCGCTCTCCAGAGGCATGCGGCCCGACGGCGACCGCGACAAGACCGACGGCCGCATCGCCGCGTTGGCCGCGCTGGCGGCGTTCGCCGTCGACATGCAGATGAGTTTCCCGCTGGAGATGGCGCACTCCTCTCTCATCTTGATGATGATCGCCGGGCTGTCGATCGTCCTCGCGCCAGATCAAGTGGGCTACCGGTTTCCGGACTTGTGTTTCGAATACGATTGGGGCCGCCTGACCGCGGAGTTGGCGACCTTCCGGCGGCCGGGGGCGATTCGGATGGAGCCGCGGCCGCATCCGCGTCTCGCGATTGCCGTGGGCTTGTTGCTTTGCCTGCCTCTCGTTGCGCTGGAATTCCGGGCGGACGAACGGCGACTGGCTTCCGACATCGAGTATCGCCGCGCGGCCGAGGCCCGCGATCAGGCGTACGCGATGGCCCAAGTCGCCGGCCCGTACTCCCTCGAGGTCGAAACCGCCTTTGGAGTCGCCGACGAGCGCTTCCGCCGCGCGTTGGCGCTGTGGCCAAACAACCACGACTGCCGCAGCGCCTACTCGGAAATGCTGGTGCGCGAAGGCCGCGGCGCCGAAGCGCTCGAGCAGATCAGCATCGTCATGAAGCGGCTCAACGCCTGGGAATTGCACCTGCGCAAGGCCCGGGCGCTCTGGGAGATCGGCGATCGCGAGACAGCGCGCCGTGAGGCTAAGCGGGCCTTCGACATGAAGCCCGCCGAAGCGGCGCGGATGCCGCGCCTGGCCGCCTGGGCGATGGGCAAGGCGCCGGCCAGCGACGGCCTGGCGGCGGAGTTGCAGATCCCCTAGTCCCTTTTTTCCGAAATCTTGCGCTTTTTGCACAAAATTCCGAAAAAAGGCCGAGCGTTCATGGCTTTGGCTTGCAGGGAGATTCCGGCAAGGTATCGCTGGACTGGCGCGCCAGGCAGGACTCGAACCTGCGGCCTTATGCTCCGGAGCAAGCCTTACGAAGACTCGTAAGCGCAAAAGCATCAGACTGCCGCAATCGCTGCTGGCTCAATGTCTCCGGTTTCTTTCCGGTCCGTTTTCCTCTCTCCGAGGCTTGATCGCCTCTCTATCGCGCCCGAAACCGACCGCAATTCCTCCATGTCGATCCGCCGATAATGCCCGCCGAGAATGTCTCCCGCCGTGTGGCCCATGTAGGCCTTGAGCAGGCGGTCAGAGACCCCCAACCGCCCGGCCATCGTCGCGAAGGACGCCCGTAGCCGACGGGCCGGGAACGCTTTGAGCCGTGGCATATCGAGACCATTCTTGTTGAGCGGCAGTTTCCAGCCGTTGGATCTGATCTTCTCTTCCGGCTTGGCCGCCGCCCGCCTCAGCGTTCGGGTCATGCGATGCGTTAAGGAGGACACGCTCCACAGGCTTCCGTCCTGATTTGTGAAGAGCTCGCCCGTCGCGGGCCTTACCTTCTGCTCAGTCGCAGCCGCGCGCAAGGCCCCCAGCGCCTCGGCGCACAACGGGATGATCCGGTAGGAGTCCCTGGTCTTTGGACAATGATGCCCCGTGTCAGTGACCGTCAGGATTCCCGCCTCGAAATCCACATCCTGAAAGCGCAAGGCCGCTGCTTCGAGCATCCGCAGTCCGGCGAGCGCTTGCAGCGTGGCAATCGGCCACACGTCCCGTGCGTTCTCCCGGAGCCAGACGAGAAGGATGTCCACTTCATGCGCCTCCAGGCATTCGATCTCCCGCCTGGGCGGCGCCTTCTGCTTGATCCTCGGCAGCGGTCTGACCATATCGGGATAGGACTCCACCATGTGGCGCCACGCCAGTTTGAGCGGCGCCAGCGCCAGTCGCACAGTGTTGAAAGACAGGCCCCTCTTTTCGAGATCCAGCTTGAAGCCTTTGACCATCGCCGGGCGCAGGTCCGCCCACGTCTTGCAAGCGGGGTAACGCTCAGCTAGCCACGCCACAAACTTCGCGCTCCAACGCAAACGCGCGACGCAAGTCTGGTCCAGCGTTCCTGCCAACTGCACCGCCTCGGTGATCCCCTCGCCGACCAGCGGAGCCTTCATCCGCCCAGGCAGGTATCCCTTGTCCGCATACGCCTGCTTGGTGAGATTGTCCGCCATGCCGGAGACTTCCTGGCGATCTAGCCCCGACACGCGACGCCGGACCTCCAGCCCCGTGGCCCGATCCACATAGCGCAGTTCCCAGTAGGCGAGGTCCTTCTTCGCCGTCCGCCCCTCGGTAACCGACACGATTCCCACTCTGAATTGGGCCGGTTTCGTCGCCAACGTATTCACCCCCTCTCCGGGCCAGATTGCCGGAAGCGGGAGCCGTTGCGAATGGATGCCCGACTCGTATATCGTCGCTGTCGCTGTATACACTGGCGTGGCCTCAGGGATAGCTTCTACGCCCGGTGTCGGAGAGTCGGCAAGTTCAATCTTCATTTCCCGTTTTTCCCTTCACCTCGGCGATTGCGTCCTTAATCGCCTGCATCCCGGCCGCATCCTCCGCCCCACGCCGCGTTGCCCCCCGAGGCGATCTGCCCCGCATGGCCGCTTGGCGAAATGGCTTCCGCTTGTGGTCCGGCAGCCCTGGAGATTTCGCCAGCGCATCCAAAATGTCCTGCCCGACCAGAAAGGCCCGAAACACCCGCCTAGGCCGAAGCCGCGCCGTGAAAGTGTCCGCGTCCATGCCGAAGGGTCTCAGCATTTCCAGCAGGTCCTGGCGTGAATAGAGGGCGTTTGGGTGAATCTCAATCATGCGTTGCTCGCTTCCGCATTCGACTTCTACATGCCACTTTCCCCTGCTCCACTCGTCGCCGGAATGCATCAACATATCACTCATGCTTCTTTCGACTGGCCCCGCCTTCTTTGGGCGCCGGGCCGGCGAAGACCATCAGGCCGTCTCTGTCGACCGCGCCGGCGGCGATGATCTCCGCCAGCGGGCCGGGAGCGCTTTCGATGGGCACGAGGATGAGTTCAATGTCCACCGCCTTGATCTTGCGTAGCGCCGAGTATTCGAGGGTTCCCTCGAAGAGGTCTGGGCCTGATTCGGATTTGACGCGCTTGAGGGTCGCGATGAGGCTCACGTTGGGTTTCATGAATTGGCTCCTTCTGGGTGGTCGTCGTTGGTTGTGACGGCGGGCGGTGCGGCGGCGGGCGTCGCAGCGGCTTGCCGTTTCTGGCGAACTGGACAGGACGCGTCGCAATACCGAGTCATGGCCGGGTCTTCACATCCGCGCGCACAGTAGCCTTTCGCATAGGCCGACGAGGTCTGGATCAGAATCTCCTGGGCCGTAATGATGCCCTTGCCGTTCTCGGGGCGATTCCTGGCGGCCCAGACCTGAAGCGCAGCCACAGCGATGTCGGGGGGGAGCCCCACTCTCTTCAGTTGCACCGCAAGACGGAAGCACGAGACCCGTTGGTTGGACCTGACGCCTTCCCGGAGCATTCGCTGGGCGCACGGCGGCAAGCCGAAAGATGTCGCCCCTCGAACCGTATTTGGTTCCACGGCGATAGAAGGGCTGGGCGGTTCGTGATGCCCCAGTTCATTGAGTTCGATGAGTTCGTCAAGCAGACGCTCCGGCACACGGATGACGCCTTCCAACACGCCCCACTGATCGGGATAGGGCACGAGCAAGGTGGTTGGATTGACGAAGACCGTCCGGCCTTCGAGAACGAGCCGGCCAAAGAGGGGGGCGTTGATGAAATTGCCGTACGGGGTTTTGCCGTTGAGCGCGTCTTGCTTGGGGAAGATCTCGGCGTCAGGACATTCGACTTCCTCCAGGATGTGACGCGCCACCAAGCGCGCTTTGACTGCGGGGATTCCGCTTCCCTGGAAGAAGACCCACGCATGGTATCCCTTGGACTTGCTCCGTTCGATGTAGGACTCGATCCCGTAGCGTTTGGCCAAGGCGGCAAAGGCCAACGGGGTGGAGGGATCCTCGTTGTCGAAGTCAACCGCGAGAAAGCGGACGCGATCCGTGACCAGCGGATACACGCCGTATGGCCTCTCCCCACGGAGATGAGACAGATGCACCTGTCGCGTCACAGGGGCCTTCACAATGCGAGAATTGCCTGACGCTGGATCATAGGTTCCGTAGACATCAGTCCGGCCGGAGAAGCATCTTGAGAAGAGCGCGACCTTCTCATCGGTTGTCCTGGCCTTGGCGCTTGCGGGAGACATCGCATCTCGCCCCCTTCGCGTGGGTGCTTCCATGGACAGGGCCGCGTACCACGGATCCACTGCGCCCCTGCCTTTTGCTTCCCATAGCGGCGGAGCGCTGCGGCTTGTTCCAGCCACGGGGAGAGAACAAAACAGATCGTAAATGGAGCCCCTGCTCGCCGGCGGCCTCATTGCGATGCGCAGGGAAAGTAAAAGACGAGACAACGCCCAGACCGGATCTCAACAGGGCGTTCCAGCTGGCGTGGAAGCGTCGCCAGTCGGGATCTGAGCGGCGCGAAGCGCGTCCGGCACAGCCCCGATATGTCTAAGCGGGTCGGCGGCTTCTCGATAGGCAAATAGGAGATCCTGCCAGATAGAGGCCAACTGCGCGGGAGAACAACGGGCCATATAGGGGGGAAGAACCGAACGAAGCGAATCCGACAACCACGCAGCCACCCGACGCTTCGACGCCCAATCGGAGGGCGATATGCAACGGTCCAGGATGCGGCGGTTGTGCATGTCCCTGTGCCGGGCTTTGATCCACTCGGCCATCTGCCCGATTATGGATGGCATTCCAGATGGTTCCGCATTTGCGGCATCGAAGCAGGCACCGGCATAGCCAGTTGTCCGGGCTGAGCGATAGCCGCTTTCCAGGACGAAGATGGCCTCGGCCAAGGCTTCCTCTCGGGTCAGATCGTGGCGGCATCTGAGGCCATGCGTGTAGACCCGTCGCACAAACTCGGCAATCGAGTCGTGGAAGCCCCGCAGAGATAGCGCCTCCAGCTCGTCGTATTCGAACGTCTCCACGACGGAGTCAATGGGTTCGTCGATTTCCCGGCGGATTCGCTCGTCGTCGAGAAGAGCAATCGCTCGTTCTACGATGTCACGGGCCGGTTCGTCGGAATCACAGCTCATCGTAGGGGGTCTCCTCGGGAGGCGCGTCCGACAACGGCCCGGACCGGCTCTGGCGGAGTCTCTCTCGATTGAGTTTCAAGACACGGTTCTCCGCTTTGGACTTATAGTAGCGCCGGCGCGACTCGGCGATGATCCGATCCCGAAAATGCCTTGTCGGTTCCGGCAGGGAATCAAGCGTGTTCAAGCGAACGATCTCCGTGCCGATGCGCGCGATGGCTTCTCCCACCTTCAAGGTGATCAAGTCGTTGACGTCCACCTTGTCCTGGAGGTCCTTTTTCAGGTGGGCCGCATCCTTGGTGTCCACGTTGAAGATTACGGTGGCTCCCACGCTGGCGAGCGCGTCTCGTTTTGCGATGGTGAACTGGCTCAAGTATTGATGAGCCAGGGTCAGGCCCACCCCGTATTTTCGGCTTTCGGCGATGATATCCTCCAGGGCGCCGGTGGTAAAACGATGGGCCTCGTCGCAATAGATCTGAAAGGGCCTTCGCTCTTCCATGGGGATGGAACTCCGGCAAAGCACCGTCAGCCGGAGCGAAGAGAGCATGAAGCAACCCAGGATATCGCGAACATCGGACCCCAGACCGGATAGATCAATCAGCAGCGCCATCCCGTTATCCATCACCTTTCGGAAGTCGATGAGGCTGAGCGGCTGAGAGAGCATCTCCGCGTAGGTTCCGGAGGCGAGCAGTTTGCTCAGTTTGTGCTGGGGCGGGGTTAAATCACTCTTCTGATAGGTGTCGAAATCTTCCGACCAGAACTTGCGAACGCTTTCGTTCTGGGCCACCGTAAGAACGCGTTTCTTCAGGATCTCTCCGGCTTTCGATTTTCTCCGAAGGAGATCCGAGACGTCCTGCAGTGTGGCATCCGGCATGCAGAGGAGACCCAGAAAGGCGAATCGCAGCACGTTTTCCAGCCGGTCGCCCCATCCTTCGACCACGCTCTTGATCGAGGCCACGAGATCATCGGCGACTCGCCCCTGGTCCTGGATTCCGGAGCCGCGAAGCGGATTCCACAGCGGCACGTAGTCGGGATCTCCTGGGTTGAAGTAGACGATTCGTTCCAGGCGATCTTCGGGGATCAGGCGTAAAACGCGTTCCACCAAGTCGCCGTGCGGATCGAGGACGGCCACGCCTCGGCGCTCGAGAATGTCCTGCAAGATATTATGCTCCATGAGGGTGGACTTCCCCGTCCCCGGCCTTCCGATGTAATGGGCGCTTCGCGAGCGAAGCTTCCAAGGAATGCAGACCGGCTGTGTCACTCCCGCATAGGCCGTGGTCCCGATCTGGCAGCCTTCCAGAAGAGCGTCACTCTGGATCGGCAGCGTCTTAAGGGTCTCGAGCGGAACGATGCGGCGCTCGAAAATCGAAGCCGGCGGGAAATGGGCCAAACCGCAAAGCTCGGAAGAGTTCAAGAGGAACCCAGGCCGGTATGAGAGGCCCAAGTGGAACATGGCCTTGATCCGATCCGGGGATAACGCCTGACGATACTCCCTGTCCGAGACGCGGTGAAGGCCTCGCCCTCCGTGCCGATAGGAGCTGCTGAAGGGGATCAATGCGCTCAAGAGATCCTGCGCGCCTTCCTCCGCCCCAACGACGCCGAGCCGCAGGGCGACAGCGAAAAACGGCTTGTCGTTGTGCGCTTTCGTTTCAACATCCTTGGCCATCTGCGTCAGGGAGTGGGACGGCCCTTGTTGGGGATACTGCGCAGAGAACAGGCCCCCACGAAGCAGTTGGAGGGAATATTCAAAATTGAGAAGCGTTTGGATGTTCCGGCCCCAATCGTGATCCGGATCGACCGGCTGGAACAAGACTTGGCAGAAGCCCACCGCCGGAGGGGGAATCACCGCAAGGGCGGCAATCAACGTCTCGTAGGTCGAGACCTGCAACTCCTGGGGCTGCGTGAGGAGGTGCGAATAGGGCGCCGGGGGGAAGAAATCCACAAACGCAACGTTCGCCCAGGCTTCGGAAGGGATCGGAAGCAGAAGCGACAAACCGTCTTCAGACAGTGCCGAGCGATCGAATGGGCCCTGAAAAGCCGCTTTCACCGTGGGCGTATCTTTGCGATGGCAGAGAATGGTCACGCGGATATCGGCCTTGTTGCCCACCACCTCGATTCCTGCCCGACAGCGGATTTCGACCATCTGCTTGAGAAAGAGCTCCGACAGGACCCAATCGAATCTCTGTTCCGGCGAGATCCAAACCCGGAAACGGACGAGGTCGGATTCGGCGGGGGCATCCTCCGGCAGACTCGACACGCCCAGAGGGCCCAGGGCCAGGTCGCGCTCCATGGCGATTGGGTGAAAGACGGGCTCGAGCGACACGGGCGATGGCGCCAGATCCGGCATGCATCCTTTGCAAATCTCGGCCTCGATGCACGCGCGCGCCTTGGCCGCCAGAATCTGCGGACGCGCGGACGCGATCATCGCCTGCTCGTATGATCCCATCTTCTGCTCCCTCCGGAACTCGCCCTATCGCAGAGAAGAGCGGCAGTCGCGGGGGAGTTGTTGCAGACGCGAGTTGATGCAGGAAGGAATGGAAAGCGGCGTGGGGGTCACCAGCCGACACGCCGCATCTTCTGAAGCAAGCGAGGATGCTCCTTCAAGACATCGGCGAAACCGGCCACGAGCCGGGTGGCGCCACCCTCCGTCAGTTCGGAGGGCAGCAGGCGCCCGTATTTGACGATGTACTCCCTGGCGGCGGCGAACTGCTCCCCAAATGTCAGGCCGTTCAACCAGACCCGGACTCGCGCGGCGACTTCATTGCCCGCCAGTTCCGCGGCCACGCCTTTGGCCAGCGCTTTCATCACCGCATAGAGCCCTCCCTGGTTTCCCGTTCGAGCCATTTCGAAGGCGGCCTTGTCGCCGTTCGAACCATACTCCTTCTTGAGAATCTCCCGGCAGCCATGCCAG
Source organism: Candidatus Sumerlaeota bacterium (assembly GCA_026398515.1). GTDB lineage: Bacteria > Sumerlaeota > Sumerlaeia > JAPLSS01 > JAPLSS01 > JAPLSS01. The sequence goes on from JAPLSS010000451.1 coordinate 8,559, forward strand.
TGCATTTCCGCATCCATCGGAAAGCCTGGGCCGGCTCGGAGAACCGCCTTCATCAGATGGGCGTGGAGCCGGGTCAGGAAGGACTGGAATTCGTCCCACTGCGCAATTGAGCCTTTGCCGGGGAAACCGTCCAACGCCTCATTGGTCCGGCGAACGGTGTCGTCCGCAGTCCGATCCGGGTCGATGGCCGCAAGCAGTGCATCCAATTGGGTCGCCATGACTCATCCCTCCAATGACTTTGAATATGGATGGCGAAGGGAATGGCCGTTCGTGATGCAGGCCCGGTCCAGGACTCAAAGCCGCCGAAAAACCGAAGAGGTCGAGCGCAATCCCTGGACGTAGGCGCGAATGAGTTGCTCGTAGTCTCGCGCATAGCGCTCGGGTTGGCCGGCGCGGATGTCGGAACGGAGATACGCCCCGCATTCGGCGATGAACTCGCGGATGATCTCGACCTGCTCTTCCCAGGAATTGGTCGCCACGTGCCGGTCGAAGGCGTCGCGGATGTAGTTCTCGGTCGACTTGGCCTTTAGCGATTCGGCGATCGTGTCGAGGATTCTGCGAAGGCCCCCGTTGGTCCCATCGCGGGCGTCACAGAAGGCGCCGTTGATGTTGCTGTGATTCCGCTCGTACTCGCGGGTGACGATCTCCTTGGCGAAGCTTCGGGCTTCTGATCGGGAAAGCCGGCCGCCTCGGGAAACGCATTGTGAATGGTGATGTGCGTAGTAGTCGCCAAGGATGTCATAGAACGTGTCGATGTCGGGGACCGTTGTCCTTCCGGGGTTGTACCCCATGCGCGCTTCGTCGTGTGGAATTCCAACATTCCGCGCGATTGTCCGTTCGTCCAATTCACTGAGCAGGCTTCCGATGGGACTCATGTCGTCTTCTCCTTTCTTGCGGCTCATAACCGTCTGAGCAGGCTTTTCAGTTGCTCCATGGAACTCACGTACGCCCGGACGAGATCCTCGTAGTGATGGGCGCATTGCTCGGCCTTCTCCCCGCGGAGGTCCGGCGGCAAGTTCGGTTCGATCCGCTTGAGGAAGCGCTGAGCGAATGCCACCTTCGCCTCCCAGGCCATCGGATCCATCGACTCTTTCAGGACTCGGTTGATCCGTTTCTCAGATCGCTCTCGTTTGAACTGCTCGGTAAGCCCGTCGAACACATGACGCATTCCTCCGTTGACCCCCACCCGAGCATTTGCCAACGCCGCTTCCATTCCCCCCTCTCGCACAAAGGAGCGGCGAAGGAGATCGTGAGATTCGTCCGCCAACGCCGGCGATGTCGCATTGGCGGGAACCTCCCCAAGATGCCTCAGCAGATGGAGATAGAAGGCTTCGACGGCATCGAAGAACTCTGTGTCCGATTCCACAGTCGCGGACTGGCAGAGGAAACTCATGCGCGCGGCGTCAATGGGAACGCCAATCTCGAAGGCCATGGTTTCTTCATCCATCTGAGAAAGAACCCAATCCAGCGTTTGTTCGGCCGCATCGAGCCCGGCTTCAGGCGCTCGCTTGTCATGACCGGTCGATGTCGCCGGAGCCTTCCTGCGCGTCCCGATTCGGTCCCCCTGGGTGGCGTCTTGAAGGAGCCGGACATCCCCATGATCGCCCTCGTCAGCGAATTGACTGAGCGCGATGCATTCGCTCATGGGAAGGAGCGGAAACAGCCTCTTCCGGCGCAACAGACTGGGCGGCAGAGACGAGACAAGACTCAGGAGTTGGAGTCCGAATTCCTTGGGATAGGATTTCGCTAGCGCGTGATAGCGCGATCGCGCCAGCAGAAGCGCCTTGGCTCTGATATCCCGTTTGTTGAACAGGCAATCTTCGAGAGCGGACCAGAAGCGCGTTTCATTGCCCTCCGTCAAAAACCGCGCCGCTCTTCCCGCCGGATCATCGGCCGCGGCGTTGGCCATGGGGCGCTCAAAGAACCCACTGCGCAGGCTGGCCAGGACAATTGCTTCCGGATCGCACGCCGCCTCGACGAGTTCCGCCACGTCGCGAACGGACCGGAGTCGGAGTTCCCCCTTCCAGCGCGAGATCGCATCTTGCGTCTCGGCCAGTTGGCGGGGAGAGAACGAACCCAGCGAAGAGTCCGCATCCAGCGCGGGATGGATGAAGAACTCGACTGCGGGGTCCGAGGCCGCGGCCTCCAACTTCGCCGGAATGCCGCGGACGAGAACGATGTCGCCGCACGGGCCGGCAATGTGGCCCGTCGAAACGATGCCGTCCGACAATGAAATCCCGAGCGCCGCCGAAAGCATCGCCAGGAAAACGGATGTGTCGGCGGAAAAGCCGGCAAGATGCAAAGGGATCTCGGCCGCCGAGGCAAAACTGAGGTTCGCCAACGAAACGTTGTAGCTCGGCCACGCCACGCCAAGGCGCTCAAGAATCCGATCCGACAACGGCAGAATGACTTCCTGAATGTGACCGCGGGTCGCGCTATCGAACTCGACGCGACCGGTGAACTGAAGCCTCTCTTGCGTGCCTGCCGGACTCACGCTGGCCGCCACGCTGGCTATCGCCGCCTGCGCGTGGTCTCCCGAGCGAAACACGATCGCCGTCTTGGCGCGTTCTGTGCGTGATCCGGCCATGGTTATGCCCCGATGCCCGGGAATGGCTTGGCCTGGATCTCCATTCGTCCGCTTTCCACTCCAGGGAAGACACGCAATCGAATCGATCCATCGAGCAGAGCCTCTTCGATGGTGGGACGCCCCGCCGCCTCTTCCGTCTCTGCGGCCATGGCAAGCGGCTCATCCGGGAAGGCTTCTGCCCAGAGGAGATCGGACTGCGTCAACTCGCCCTGCCAGAGCAACAATCCCGTATCCAGGGAGAGCGTGTAGGAACCCGGCATGATGTCGCCAAAGGAGCCGACGCCTCCCTCGCGGGAAAACTCAATCGACCTCGTATGGCGGCGCCGGTCTTCAAGGATGATGGCGAATCTGGCTTCTTGGACGTCTTCTTCTTCGAAATGGCGGAGTCGGCTTTCGTATTCCGCCTGCCATTCCGCCCGCGAGCGAATGAATTCGAGGGCCAACGCCTTGGCATCGACATCGCCTTCGAGCGCCCCGTCCGCCAGATCGTCGATCAGATTACGGACAATGCCTTCAGCGAGCATTTGCCGTTCGTTGGATTCTGTTTCCTGCAATGGCGCGGCGGCCTCCATGAACCGCTCAAACTGACGATATCCCTCGCTGAATTCCGGCCGGCGCCCCAGGGACTGAATCTGCTCGAACGCATCGTGTAGGGCCGAACCGCGACGCGGATCGGCAAGGGCGCGGACGAGGATGGAAATGAAGTAGAGATCATTGGACATGGCGGCCTCCTGATGCAGCCGGCTTCTCAGAGAACCCGTTCCACCTGCGGCCATACGCCCGAGACCTTCGCCGCTTCGACAAAGCCCGGATGATTCGAAAGAACCCGAGCGACATTAAGCCAAAGATCCGGGACGCGGCCTTCCTTCTCGGAAGGAGGCTCTTCCCGCCAGCGGGACCCGGCGAAGCGGCTAAACGACGCCGGACTCAAACCGAAACGCGTGGCTGTCTCATGCGCGGGCTTGCTCGGATCTTCCAGCCGCTCAAAGACCTCGTGGATCAGCGCCTTCAGACGCTCTCGGCCGAGAGAGCGTATGGCAGGCCGCTGCCGTTCGATGCTCGCCGCCTTTTCCTGGGCCACCGTTTCCACCAATCCATGCACGGTGATCCCATAGAGAAACGCCCATGAGAAAAGGCGGTCCATTCGGGCCGAGCGATCCTCCACGCACTCGCATTCCTCCATGCCGACAACGCCGCGCCTTCCCATGCGAGATTCGATGATGCCCTGGACACGGGCTTTCTCTCCCGGACGGCAG
>JAPLSS010000190.1 GCA_026398515.1 Candidatus Sumerlaeota bacterium
CGGCGATCACCGCCGCCGCGCAGCCGGCGGCGCAGAACCAAGAGCTCGACATCCAGTCCTTTCCCGATTTGAACGCGCTGATCGTCCGCTACGTCAACCCCAGCGACCTGAAGCAGATTCAGGATCTGGTGGACCTGCTGGACAAGCCGGTGCCGCAGGTCCAAATCACCACCAAGATGGTCGAGGTCAATGAAAGCCGGGCCAAGGAGTTCTCCTCCGACTGGACGATCAATAACCTGACGCAGGCGAGCATCGACTTGGGGTCCAGCATTCTGAACACGCGCTTCGCCCAGGACATCGATGAATTCATCGGCGAGTTTGAACCCGGCGTGGAGAACACCGGGTCCGCCAACCTGATGAAGAACGTCACGGTGATCAACCTGGTGACCGGCGGGGCCACGCCGCTGAACTGGACGCTGCGCATGCTGGAGGCCGAAGGGATCATCAACGTGGTCAACGGGCCGCTGATCACCGTCAAGAGCGGCCAGCAGGGGCAGTTCCTGATCACGCGCTCGTTCACCGGCTACGCCGCCACCAACACGCGCGGCGCCGGGCGCGCCAATCAGAATCAGAACCTGCAAAATCAGAACGTCAACGCCCTCTTGCCCGGCGGGATCAATACCACGGGGGTGAACACGGGGCTGAACACGGGGCTGAATACCTATGGGACTAACGTGGTCTCGGGACGGCAGGTGGACATGCAGCTGACGCCGACGGTGACCAGCGAGAACAACATCGAAGTCAGCGTCGACACCTTGGTCCTGCAGGACCCGACGGTCAACCTCGGCACGCTGACCTCGGTGACCAACACCTCGAACTTCGGCGCCGACCAGCAGGCGATCTCCAACACCCTGGGGCTCGACACGCGGACCAAGGACATCCAGACGGTGGCGACGGTGAAGAACGGCGGCACGATCGTCCTCGGCGGCTGGACGGGAGAGCGCTCGCAGGAGTTGACCTCCGGCGTGCCGGTGTTGCGCAACATCCCGTTCGTCGGCAAGTTGTTCTTCAGCCGCAACCGGGCAAGCGTCGACCGCACGACGATCATGATCTTCCTGACGGTGAGGATCATCCCGATTGAATAGCGAAATGGCGAGCGTGCGTCGGCGGCCATGAATGCCGGCGCACGGCTCTCTTTCTCGATGACCGTCATTGTCCCATTTGCCTTGTCGGCGGCACGCGGAGTGCTATGATGCCTTCTGAGATGCAGGCGGAACGACAGTCAGGTCGGACGCCTTCGGAGGGTGAAAATGACTGATACGACGACGGGCCAACGACTTGAGGTCTCGAAAGACGGGGGAGCCGGTCCCTACATTGTAGCGCCGGAAGCCCAGTTAGACGAGGTGACACGCCTGTTGGACAAGGCGGGTGTTCCATACTGGGTCGACGAAGAAGCCATTTCCATCGACGGAAAGCCCGAGTTTACAGTTGTTAATTTTGGCTTGGACAGCGATCCTCGGGCGATTCAGCGGGTCTTGGACAGCGCAAGGTGAGGCCAACAGTATCCTCGGACATTGAGACCCACGCATGGCGCTGGCGGACGATATCGAGAGAATCAAGAACCATGCTCTTTTGGCCTTGGACGGAAGCCACGACTACTATACACACACAAAAAGGATATGGCGGCTGCTGCAAGAGGACATTCGGGATGGGCGGAGGGTTGAATTTCGCAACCGCACAACAGGCACAAGAGCGGATGGGCAATCGCTTCTTGCGCTGGCCCAACGTTACTTGACCGTGTACCTCATTCCGTCCTCTTTTCAGCATTTCGTGTCGTTGTTCGAGGACTTCTTTTTCGACTTGCTTCGGGTCTGGCTTGTGGCCCATGCGGAGAGCCTTTCGAAGAAGCAAGTGGAGTTTGGCTCGGTTCTGAGGGCGTCTGACAAAGCCGCGATTGTCTCGATGGTGGTGGACAGGGACCTTCATGATCTTGGGTTCAAGCGGGTGGACGAGTGGTTCGCCTATCTAGAGAGGTTGGTCAAACTGGGTTGCCCTGCCGCCGAGGAAATCGAGAATCTTGCGGAGATCAAAGCCTCGCGGGATATTCTGGTCCATAACAATGGGATCGCGAACGCGAAGTATGTGGAGAAAGCGGGAAGACTAGCCAGATATTCAGATGGCCAGAGATTGGAAATTCCGGAACCCTATCACCGCGCCAGCTGGGAGACGATTAGAAGAGTTGTCCAGGAAGTCTCGGAGGCCGCCATTCGAAAAGTGTGACACGAATGGCCTCCTCGCGCCGCCTTCAGAATCACCGACCACTCGCTCTCCGCAGAGTGAGCCATAGAAATCGACCCTAGCCTTTCTGGCCGTGCTCGGCGCTGCTGCTCGCTTGGAGCAAGGCCTCTGTCTTTCCGACAATTTGTTTCATCTCAGGCGCGATCACGAGCGCTACTCTAATTCACATGACTCACGAAATCCATGATCCCCAATCCTCTTCGCCCAAGGGCGTGTTAGCCGTCATCGACGCCTTTTCGCTCTTCTTCAAGGCGTTTTACGCCATTCGCGGCCTGACGAACGAGGCGGGGATGCCCACGAACGCCCTGTTTGGCTTCGTGAAGATGACGCAGAAACTGCTGGCGGAGCGCAAGCCGGACTTCGTGGCGGTGGCGTTCGATTCGGTGAAGCGCGGCTACCGCTACGAGAAGCACCCCGAATACAAGGCCAACCGCGCCGCGCCGCCCCCCGACCTGCTGGAGCAGATTCCGTGGTTGAAGAAACTGCTGGAGGCGTGGGGGGTGGCGGCCATCGAGTGCGACGGCTTCGAGGCCGACGACGTGGTCGGCTTTCTGGCGCAACAGGCGGAGAAAGCGGGGCTGGAAACGCTGATCGTCTCCGCCGACAAGGACTTGTTTCAACTGGTCACCGGCCCGACCCGGTTCCTGCGCTTCCAGGCCAACGACATGGAGGTTTATGGACCCGAGCAGATCCGCGAGAAGCTGGGCGTCTATCCCGATCAGGTGGTCGATTTCCTGGCGCTGACCGGCGACTCGTCGGACAACATCCCCGGCGTCGCGCAGATCGGCCCGAAGACGGCCGCGCAGCTGCTTCAGGAATTCAAGGATCTGGACGCGCTGT
>JAPLSS010000362.1 GCA_026398515.1 Candidatus Sumerlaeota bacterium
AGAGCCACCGGTCACGAGCACGGGCACAAGCACGAGCGCGACCACGATCGATTCCCGGAGCAACCCCCATTGGCGCGCGGTCCGCTGCGGGGTTTTTCCCAGTCTTTCAGGCTTGACAGGGGATGGCGCGCGGGTATGTTTGGGATCGTTGTTCCGACCGCTGGACGTGCGCCTTTCCGCTTGAGTTGTTCCATGGGGTTTGTCGCGGAAACCCGCTCCGGAAGACGTTTGCGCATTGACGCGGCGAAGTAGAGGGGGAGGCGCGTGTTCTTGTTCGGCGTATGATCTTGCGCATAACCGAAGCCCAGTATGCGCGCTACGGTGAGGGTTTGCGAAACCTGCCAAAGGACAGTCAGGGGTTCCACCCCGTCGGAATAGAAGCGAAATCTGCAACGGAGGGTAGCGTAAATGGCAGAGATCCCCAAAACCCCTTTGCTCGATGAACTCGAGAAGGGGCCGTGGCCGAGTTTCGTCAAGGAGATCAAGAAAGCCGCGGAAAAGAACGACATGGCCAAGGGCTTGCTTGGCCAGCTGGAAACGTCGTACCGCGAGAAAATCGGCCACTGGAAGCACGGCGGCATCGTCGGCGTCATGGGGTATGGCGGCGGCGTCATCGGCCGCTACTCGGACCTGGCCGACAAGTTTCCCGACGTGGCCCACTTCCACACCATGCGCGTGAATCACCCGGCGGGCTGGTTTTACACCTCCGAGGCGCTGCGCAAACTGTGCGACATCTGGGACGAGCATGGCTCGGGCTTGACCAACATGCACGGCTCCACCGGCGACATCATCTTTCTGGGCACCACCACCGACCAGTTGGAGCCAATCTTCGCCAAGCTGACCGAGGCGGGTTTCGACCTCGGCGGATCGGGCTCCGACGTGCGCACCCCGAGCTGCTGTGTCGGCCAGGCGCGCTGCGAGTGGGCCTGCTACGACACGATGGCTCTGACGTACGACCTGACGATGACGTACCAGGACGAACTGCACCGCCCGGCGTTCCCCTACAAGTACAAGTTCAAATGCTCCGGCTGCCCGATCGACTGCGTGGCCTCCATCGCGCGCGCCGACATGTCGATCATCGGCACCTGGAAGGACGACATTCAGGTCGACGCGGGCGAGGTCAAGAAGTACGCCGACGGCGGCCTGAACATCGACAAACTGGTCTGCGCCAACTGCCCGACGAAGTGTATGGATTGGAACGGCAAGACGCTCGCGATCGACAATAGCAACTGCGTGAAGTGCATGCACTGCATCCGCGTCATGCCCAAGGCGCTGCGGCCGGGCAAGGAGCGCGGCGCCACGATTCTCCTCGGCTCCAAAGCCCCGATCGTCGAAGGCGCGCTGCTGTCCTCGGTTCTGGTGCCGTTCATGGAGATGAAGCCGCCGTACCAGGAGCTGAAGGACCTGGTCGAGAAGATCTGGGACTTCTGGGGCGAATACGGCAAGAACCGCGAGCGCGTCGGCGAGTTGATTCAGCGCGTGGGCCTGGGCAATTTCCTCGAAGCGATCGGCCTGGAGCCGCGGCCCGAGATGATTCGCCGAGAAACCGAAACGCCGCACGGACATTGGGCCGCCGCATTACCAGAAGCATTTGCCGCCGGTGATCAAGAAGAACTACGGCGCGTGGAAATATCATGAAATCCTCTCCGCGGGCGTCATGGTGCACGTCGCCGAGTCGGGCGACAAGGTCTTTACCGTGCGCGCCGGCTCGCCCCGCCTGGTTTCCACCCAGACGATCCGCAAGTTTGCGGAGATCGCCGACAAGCACTGCGGGGGCTTCATGCGGTTCACCAGCCGCCACAACGCGGAGTTCATGGTGACCGAGGAATCGAAGGTCAAACCGCTGGTGGCGGAGCTGGAAAGCGCCGGCTTCCCCGTCGGCGGCCTGGGCAACGCCATCACCAGCATCATCCACACCCAGGGCTGGGTGCACTGCCACTCGGCGGCCACCGACGCCTCGGGCATCGTCAAGTGCGTGATGGACGATTTGTTCGAGTATTTCAAGACCACCGAGCTGCCGGGGAAGATCCGCATCGCCCTGGCCTGCTGCCTGAACATGTGCGGCGCGGTCCACTGCTCGGACATCGCGATCCTGGGCATTCACCGCCGCCCGCCGAAGATTCTGGATGCGAGCCTGAAGCGCCTGTGCGAGATCCCGAACGTCGTGGCCTCGTGCCCGACGGCGGCCATCCGCCCGGCGACCAAGGACGGGGTGCCGACCGTGGAAATCGACGAGAACTTGTGCATGTTCTGCGCCAACTGCTTCACGGTCTGCCCGGCGCTGCCGATCAACGACCCGCTGAACGACGGCGTGTCGATCTGGGTCGGCGGCAAGGTCTCCAACGCGATGAGCGAGCCGCGGTTCTCGAAGCTGGCGGTGCCGTTCCTGCCGAACAATCCGCCGCGCTGGCCCGAGGTCGTCGCGGCGGTGCGCAACATCGTCGAAGTGTGGGCGAAGAACGCGCGGCCGTTCGAGCGCATCGGCGATTTCATCGAGCGCATCGGCTGGCCGCGGTTCTTCCAGATGACGGGGATCGAGTTCACCAAGCAGCATATCGACGACTTCAAGCACGCGGGCCTGACCTACAAGCGGTCGACGCAGTTGAGGCACGGCTAATGTGGAATGGCGAATGCGGGATGCGGAGAATGGACAGGATGGACGAAATGGACAAAATGGACAGGGTATTTGGAATGGCCCGGAGTCCATTCTGTCCATTTCATCCATCCTGTCCATTTTGTCCATGTTCCGCATGCGCGGCAGAATCCGGCGATAGGAGCCCACTTTCATGGCAATGACCCCCGAGCAACTGGCCGACGCGATGTTCGAGTTGGTCAAGGAGTACCAGGGCAAGAAGAAATTCAAAGCCATGGACCTGACCAAGTCGATGATCGAGAAGTTCGGCGAGGCGGAGTGCGACAAGAACCTGTGCAAACAGGCGATCCGCACGCTGATGGACAGCGGCCGCTGCGTTTACACGTATTTCGGCGGGAGTTTTATCGAGGTCCCGCACAAAGAAGGCGCGGCGAACGAATGAGACATCTAGGACGAAACGGACCTTAAGGACCCAAAGGACCTGTCGGTCGCTTATGTCCTTTTCGTCCTTGAAGTCCCCAACTTGGCGAGCGGCAACGCGATTCGCGACTTTGTCACCCAGATCGCGCAGGCCGAGCGCCTGGGCCGCCCAATCGACGAGGCGTACGAAGAGGCCTTCCACATCTACACGAACACCAGCCCCTTCCCCGCGGTCTGCGGGCGCGTCTGCCCGGCCCCGTGCGAAACCGGCTGCAACCGCAAGGAGATCGACGGCGCGGTCGGCATCAACAAGATCGAGCGCTCGATCGGCGAGTTTGGCCTGGAAAAGGGCCTGAAGCTCAAACGCCTGACCGAGGAAAAACAGCCGGAAAAGGTGGCGGTCGTCGGTGCCGGCCCCGGCGGGCTGTCGTGCGCGTGCCAACTGGCGCGGCGCGGCTATCCGGTGACCGTCTTCGAGGCGCAGGACAAGCCGGGCGGCATGCTTCTGTGGGGCATCCCGGGCTACCGCCTGCCGGAGAAGGTGCTGGAGGCGGAGATCCAGCGCATCGCCGACCTGGGCGTCGAGATCAAGTGCGGCGTCAAGGTCGGGCGCGACATTTCGCTCGACGACCTGCGGCAACAATACAACGCCGTCTTCATCGGCATCGGCGCGCAGCAGGGGGTGCGCCTCGGCGTCGACGGCGAAGACGCGCCGAACATCTTCTCGGGCGTCGATTTCCTCAACCGTTTCCACCACGGCGAGAAGTTAGACCTCGGCGACAAGGTCGCGGTGGTGGTCGTCGGCGGAGGGGACACGGCCATCGACGCGGCGCGCATCTGCCGCCGGCTGGGCTGCGAAGTGACGATCCTTTACCGCCGTACGATCAAGGAAATGCCAGCCATCGCGCCGGAGATCGAAGAGGCGCAGGCCGAAGGCATCAAGATCGAATTTCTGGCCGCCCCCATCGGCTTCCGCAAGGACGGCAATCGCGTCAGGGCCATGCAGTGCATTCGCATGGAACTGGGCGAACCCGACGCCAGCGGACGCCGCCGCCCGGTGCCGAAGGCCGGCTCCGAGTTCGAGATCGAGGTCTCGGCGGTGATCTCCGCGATCAGCCAGCAGCCGGACTTCAGCGGCTTCGAATCTCTCATTCAGCCGCCGAATTGGATCCAGGTCGACGAAGACGGCATGACGAAGCTGGATGGCGTCTACTCCGGCGGCGACGTGGTCAACCTCGACATCGTGACCACCGCCATCGGCCAGGGGCGCAAGGCAGCCGAGGCCATCGACCGGCGCTTCCGCGGCACGCCGAAGGACAACAACGGCGCGCTCGGCATCGAAGCCAAGAAGATGCGGCTGGATCATTACCAGAGAGAAGACCGCATCGCGGCGATGACGCTGGGGGTCGAGGAGCGGTTCCAAGACGTCAACGTCGAGGTCAACCTGGGCCTGGACCGCGATTCGATCATCAAAGAATCGCGCCGCTGCATGTCGTGCGGCTACTGCTTCGACTGCGAGAAATGCTGGCTGTTCTGCCAGGACTCGGCGGTCGTCAAGCCGATGCAGAAGGGCGTGCTCTACTCGTTCAAGATGGAGAACTGCACGGGGTGCAAGAAGTGCGCGGAGGAATGCCCGTGCGGGTTTATCGACATGATATAAGAGGATTTTCGATTTTCGATTGCCGATTTTCGATTGGAACGACAAAGAGACCACGGAACACACGGAATACACGGAAGGAACAACATCAGGAGCAGGCTTCTCATCCCCCGTTCGTTTTCTTGGCGGTTTTCCGTGTGTTCTGTGTGTTCCGTGGTCTGAAGTGGTCGTTGGCAGCGTCAGATCGAAAATCTGAAATCGAAAATCGAAAATGACCATGTCGCGAAGCATTCCACGCTTGGTTCTAGCGGCTCTCGGGGGCGGCTGGGGCAAAACGACAGCCGCCCTCGGTCTTGCCGGGGCGTGGCGAAACAAGGGACGCCAAATCGTTCCCTTCAAGAAAGGACCCGACTACATCGACGCGGCGTGGTTGAGCCGCGCATCAGGCGGGCGGCCCTGCTACAACCTCGACACCTACCTGATCCCGCCCGAGGAGGCGCTCCGATCGCTCGTCCGGCGGACGGGCGAGGGCGAGGCGGCGTTGATCGAAGGCAACCGCGGCCTCTTCGACGGCACCGATGCCGTCGGCACGCACAGCACCGCGGCCCTGGCGCGGCTGCTGCGGGCGCCTGTCGTGCTCGTGATCAACCTGCGCAAGATTACGGC
>JAPLSS010000071.1 GCA_026398515.1 Candidatus Sumerlaeota bacterium
GCTATAGGATAGAGAGCCATGAGCCAAGTTTTCAGCCCGATTCCGGAGATTCTTGAGGAACTCCAAAGCGGCCGCATGATCGTCCTCGTGGACGACGAGCACCGCGAGAACGAGGGAGACCTCGTCTGCGCCGCCGAGAAGGTCACCCCCGAGATCATCAACTTCATGGCCCTGCACGGCCGCGGCCTCATCTGCCTGCCGATGGCCCCGGAGTTCGTCGACCGCCTGCACCTGGCGCCGCAGACGCCGACCAACACGGCCGCCTTCGGCACCGCGTTCACGGTGTCGGTCGACGCCCGGACGGGCATCACGACGGGCATCAGCGCCGCCGACCGGGCGCGGACGGTCCTGCTGGCCATCGCCGACTCGACCAAGCCGGAGGACCTGGCGCGGCCGGGGCACGTGTTCCCCATCCGGGCGCGCGAAGGCGGCGTCCTGGTGAGGGCCGGGCAGACCGAAGGCGCGGTGGACCTGGCGCGACTGGCCGGCCTGAAGCCCGCCGGCGTCATCTGCGAGATCATGAAGCCCGACGGCTCGATGGCCCGCCTGCCAGACCTGCTGGGTTTTTGCAGAGAGCACGGCCTCAAGATCTGCACCGTGGCACAGATCATCGAGTTCCGGCATCGCAACGAGCGGCTCGTCGAACGCGTTGTGCAGGCGAAACTGGCCACGCGGCACGCAGACTTCGACCTGCACGTCTACGAGAGCATCGTCGACCCGTTCCCGCACATCGCCTTGACGCTCGGCGGCATCGGCCTCGCATTGGGGCTGTTTGGCCCGCTGCTCGTCATGGCCGCGTTGTTTCGAGAGCGGACGGTCTTCGATCCATCCGCCGCGCCGGAGTTCTTCCGCGCCCTTCTCGCCGGCGGGCTGCTGGCGTTGGCGCTCGGCCTGGCCGACGACGTGCGCCGATTGCCGCCGCTCGGCAAGCTCGTGGCGCAGATTGTGTGCGCGCTGGCCGCCGTGGCGTTTGGCGCGCGGCTCGCGCGGATCATTCTGCCGAACGACGCCGTGATCGCGTTCGGGCCATTCGGCGCCGCGCTCACCGTGGCTTGGATCGTGTTTTTCATGAACGCCTTCAACTTCATGGACGGCATCGACGGGCAGACGGCGAGATTCGGCGCGATCGCCTCCATCGGTCTGGCGTTTCCCATGACGCTGGGGATCGACGCGACGCAGGGCTGGGCGGTCCGCGCCGGATGCCTGATGCTGCTGGCGGGCGCGCTGCTGGGGTTCCTGCGGTTCAACACGGCGCAACCGTCGCGGGTCTTCATGGGCGACGGCGGGTCGCAAATGGTCGGCTACATTCTGGCCCTGAGCCTGGCGACCGCGCACCCGGCGCAGATTCTCGCGGGCCTGCTCGTCCTCTGGCCGTTCGTGTACGACGTTCTCTACACCCTCGCGCGGCGCGCGGTTCGGCGGGAGAATCTGCTTCAGGCGCATCGCGAGCACCTCTACCAGCGATTGCTCAAGACCGGGCTTACCCATCGAGAGACGGCCCGGCGAGGCGGGGCGTTTCAACTCGTGTGTCTGGCCGCGTCGGTGTATTGCGCCGTTCAGGCTCCGCGGGTGAAGGGCGCTCCGTTCCAATTACTGAGCGTGGGAGTGGTCGCGCTGGCCACCATCCTCTATACGGCCCACGTGTTGTGGCGCGAGCGCGCGGCCTGCGCGCCCGCGCCGCCCCCAACGCGCCCCCGCGGCGCCTTCCGGGGCAGGGGATTCAGCATCTATGAGGTCCTCGCCGCGGTGTGCCTGTTGTTTGTGATCGGTTCAACCGCTGTTCCCAAACTGCGCTCGGCGTTGACGCGGGCCGGGGCCGCCCGCGCCGCCCGGGACTTGAAGACGCTCGCCGGCGCGCTGGACCTCTATCGGTTGGACTATGGCGCCTATCCGCCCAGTGTGCAGTCGCCGGAGAAGACGGTGATTCCGTTGAGCGTCTACGGCGGGCCGGACAAAGCCCCGCCGTTGGTCTCGCATCGCCAGGCGCTCATCCCGCTGACGACGCCCATGGCCTATCTCGCGCGCGTCGATTTCAACGCCCCCTTCCCGGCGAAGGCCTGGGAGATCGCCGAGGCCGAGCGGCGGTCCGAGGCGTATTCGTATTGGTATAGCAATTACAACGATTTTTTTAAGACGGGCCGCGGACGCGACACGCCTCTCCCGCTGGACGGCTACCTGCTGCTGGCGTTCGGGCCGATGAGTTCCGGCGTGGGAGGGCTTTCGGCGCCGTACGCCGACATTGCGCCCTCCCTGTACACCATTCCGCTGTTCAATCGCCCAAACATTCGCAATGTGTACGACCCGACGAACGGCGCGATCTCGGCGGGCAACATTATGGTGTTCGGAGGCCAGCTGGGCATCGAACCCGGCATGCCCTACATGCCGACGTGGGAATGAATAGCGGCGCAGGCTGGAAAGCCCAGCCGCCGACAAATGCCCTTGACCGCCATGCAATTGACACAGCCACAGCGTTTTCAATGGAGGAATCGGAAGCGAGAGTTTCTTCGCTGCTGCGCCGCTGCGCTGTGCGTCGCCTGGATTGCCGTGTCGCCGTGCTTCGGCGCGGCAGGACGCCCGGCGCCCCGGACGACGCCGCGGACCGCCGTGCCTGGCAGAACGCCCGGCGCGCCAGGCCGGCCGGCGGCTCGCGTCCCCATGGGCCCGCCTTCGCCCGAGCAGGATTTCGACCGGATCTTCGGACTCAACTGGAACCGGTTGCCGCTGGACTACACCCAATTCAGCGACGGAGCGGCCTCTCCCCCTTCATTCACCCCCCCGCGCGGCCTGCTGCCCAGCCAGCGTTTGCGCCTGCGCCGTTTGGCGACGCTGGGCCGAGTTGTCGGCCTGACGTACCTGTTCCTCTTTGGGCTGTTCCTGGCGCCCCTCTTCCCCTTGGGCGCGTACCGGTTGACGCCCTTCGAGCGCGCGCACCGGCTGGACAGCATTCTGGCGGGCGAAAGCGACCCGCTGGAGCTGCGCCGCGCGCACCGCCGCTATCTGAAACATCCGCCTCGGGAATGGAGCCGGTTGGCCGGCCTGCCGCCCGCCGCGCGCGTCGTGTGCCCGCCGGCGTCCGACGGGAAACGGATCGGGGGCGTGATCGCCGAGCGGTTCGAGTTCGAGGAGCCCGATAACATGCGTCAATGGCGGTTGTATCTGTTCGAAGCGCCGCACGGCGCCGAGCCGGAATGCCTCCTGGTCTGGCCGGCGAAGCCGGGCGATTGGCGAAGCGTCAAGGCCAGCGCCGGCCGCGTCCACTCCCGACGGCCGGCCGCGGAGTCGCCCATCGGCTGGCCCCCGGCTTCGACGCTGAACATCCTGGGCGCGCACGGTTGGCCGACGGACTACCGGTTGGTCGCCGCCAGCTGGCCGAAGCCTGGTGTCGATCCTCTGCCCTTTGAACTGCGCGGCTCGTTGCGGCGGCTCGGCGATCCGCCGGGATTGAGTTACGAGCCGCGTCCGGGGACGTTCTGGAGTTACATCGCCGCGCCGCGGCAGCAACATCCGCCCCGCCACCGGTTTCTCGACATTTTCCTCTTGGGCGGCGAGGCGCTGATTCTGGAGACCAACGCCGTCGATCCCCGGCGCATCGAACTGGACCCGGCGATTCTGAAGGGAACGCTTCCGCTGATCACCCCGACGCGATGGTGGCGGTGAAGCAGAAGGGCCGGAGAATAGGACGTATAGATCTCCTAGGTCCTAGGAGCCTGTCGGAAAACGGCCCGCGCCGGCGGGCCATTCTTGCCTTGACGATTTCATAGATGAGAAACAATGGCAACACTTTAGGTTATGATGGATTCCGAGGCCGTTTTTGC
>JAPLSS010000494.1 GCA_026398515.1 Candidatus Sumerlaeota bacterium
ATAAAAAGATGATTGCGCGAAGCGGATGCGCCTGATTGTTCGCGCGCGCTGAGCTGTTTCGTTTGGAGTGTTGAATCATGTCCGAAGCCATCGCCCTCGACCTCGAAAGCGAAATCGAGGCGCTTAAGAAAGAACTCAACGCCGTCCTCCTGGCCCACTACTACCAAGAGTCGGAGATCCAGGACGTGGCCGATTTCGTCGGCGACTCGCTGCAACTGTCGCAGCAGGCGGCCAAGACCGACGCCGACGTCATCGTCTTCGCCGGCGTCCATTTCATGGCCGAAACCGCCAAGATCCTCAATCCCGAGAAGCAAGTCCTCCTGCCCGATCTGGCCGCCGGTTGCTCGCTGGCGGACAACTGCCCGGCGGATAAGTTCGCCGAATTCATCGCCCAGCACCCCGGCCACACCGTCATCTCGTACATCAACTGCTCGGCCGCGGTCAAAGCCATAAGCGACATCATCTGCACCTCGTCCAATGCGGTGAAAATCGTCCAGCAACTGCCGCCGGACGAGAAGATCATCTTCGCCCCCGACCAGCACCTGGGCCGCTGGGTCATGAAACAGACGGGGCGGCCGTTGGTCCTCTGGCCGGGCTCCTGCATTGTGCACGAGGTCTTTTCCGCCAAGAAGATCACGCAACTCAAGGCGCGCCATCCGGAGGCGAAGGTCATCGCCCACCCGGAGTGCGAGGAGTCGGTGCTGGCGCTGGCGGACTTCATCGGCTCGACCTCCGCACTGTTGAAGTTCACGGCGCAGAGCGAGGCCTCGGAGTTTATTGTCGCCACCGAGCCGGGCATCATCCACCAGATGGAGAAGCAGCATCCCGAGAAGACCTACATCCCGGCGCCGCCGGAAAGCGGCTGCGCCTGCAATCAGTGCCCCTTCATGCGCCTGAACACGATGGAGAAGCTGTACCTCTGCATGAAGAACCGCCAGCCGGAGATCAAACTGCCCGAAGACCTGCGCGTGCGCGCCCTGAAACCGATCCAGCGCATGCTGGCGATGAGCTGAGCGGAGTTTTCGGTTTTTCGATTTGGTCCGCCCCGCCGCGCGGCGGCGGCTTTCCTCGAGAATCGGGCATCAAAAATCGGCGATTTCCGCGCCCTTCGCACCCTTGACACTCTTTCGGGCCAGTGGTACCGTTTTTGGCTTTGCGGTGAAACGCGCATGTTTCGCCTATGCCGCGCCGGCGGGTGGAAGGAGCATCGTCGACAATGGCGCACCCATTTTCCTGGCTCGCCTTGGCCGCGGCGGAGGCGGCGCCGTCCGCCCCGGCGGGATCCCAGCCGAACCCCATCCAGATGATGGTCCTGTGGTTCGCGGTCATCGCCGTGTTCTTCTATCTCATCATCCTTCGGCCCCAGCGGCGCGAGCAGAAGTCCCGCCAGCAGTTGCTCGACAATCTGCGAAAAGGCGACAAGGTCGTCACCGTGGGGGGCGTTCACGGCTGGATCACCGAGGTGGACAAAGGCGGCAAGACGGTCACGGTCCGCGTGGACACCAAGACCAATCTGAAGGTCAACCGCAGCGCCATCTCCACCGTCGAACGCGGCGGCGAGGAGCCGGCGGCGACCAAGGACGAAAACGGGAAGAAGTAAAGTGCGGAGTGCGGAGTGCGGAATTTGGACTGCCGGAAGATCTATTTGATGAAGACGAAATGCGCGATGGCATGTGAGACGTTGAATTCACGGCGATGGGACATCGGTTTCATTCCGCATTCCGCATTCCGCACTCCGCATTCATCCGAGGAGCGAGAATGAGCGAAGGGGCGGCCGCCGTGGAGGACCGCGTCACTCCCGAACAAGTGCGGGGCGACCCGGAAGTGTCCGGGCTGATCCGGTGGGCGGACCAATACCTGGAGGTCATCGGCTACACCGACCACGGCTTCGACCACGTGGACCGCGTGGCCCGGCGGGCGTTTGACATTCTGCGGCAATTGGATTACTCGTTGCGCGAGGCCGAACTGGCGGCCATCGCCGGTTACCTCCACGACATCGGCAACATCGTCCACCGCGAGGGCCATCCGATGGCCTCGGCCCTCATGGCGTGGGGGATTCTGGAGCGGTTGAAGATGCCGCTGGAGGAGGCCGCCATCGTCGGCGGCGCCATCGGCAACCACGACGAATCGAACGGCGACCCGACCAGCGCCCCGACGGCGGCGTTGATCATCTCGGACAAGTCCGACATCCTGCGCTCGCGCGTGCGCAACCCGAAGATGATCAATTTCGACATTCACGACCGGGTGAACTACGCGGCGCGGGCGGCGGAGTTGAAGGTAGACAAGCCGCGGCGGCTGATCACGCTGCAGCTCGTCATTGACACGTCGATTTCGACGGTCATGGAATACTTCGAGATCTTCCTGTCGCGCATGGGCATCACGCGGCGGGCGGCGACGTTTTTGAACTGCGATTTCAAACTCGTCATCAATGACGTGGAGTTGACGTAGATCGGAGTTCGTAGTGACGGCTTTAGCCGTTTTGCACGCCTGACAAACGCCTGAAGGCGTCACTACAAACTCTCCGGGGCGGCCCCTGAAGCGCCGCTCTCTATCCCATTCGCTCGCTTCGGCGGCGCGGCAAAGGGTCCCTCGCATGCAGCGGCAAAGCTCCTGGCGAATCATCTTGATTGCGGCGATCACCGTCTTCTCGATCCTGTTCCTGTATCCCACGTTCCACTATTTCATCTATATCTCCGGCAAACGCCCGACGGACAAAGAGCAGTTGAGCGCCTGGCTGAAGAAGGCCGATGAACTGCGCAAAAGCGCCATCCCGCTCGGCCTGGACATCCAGGGCGGCGTCGACGTCGTCCTCGAAATGGACATGAACAAGGCGCTGTTGGGCGAGCTCGAAGCCTTGCGCAACCAGATGTTCCGCCAACTGCAGCAGGACGGCATCAGCGCCCACCTCGAAGTGGATAAGGGCGCTGAGGGGGGGCCGGAACTCCTCCTGACGCTGGACGACAAGTCCCAGGGGCGTCAGGCCGCCAACATGCTCAACACATTCTATAAGGAGCCGTTCCAGAAGTGGGACGCCGCCGATCTGGAGCAGAACGGGAAGATCGCGCTGCGGATTAAGCCCGATTGGGTGAACTACAAGGAAAAGGACCGCATCGACGGGGCGCTCAAGATCATTCGCGACCGGGTCTCGGGGTTCGGACTGACGCAGGCCGTCGTCACCAAGCAGGGCCAGGACCGCGTGCGCGTCCAGATGCCGGGCGAAAAGGACCCTCAGCGCGTCGTGCAGAACCTGGTGCGCCAGGGCCGGATGAGCTTTCACCTCGTGCATCCCGACAACTTCAAACTGCGCGAGGAGTTGTTCGAGAACAAAGGCATCGTGCCCAAGGGCAAGACGGTCTGCGATCTGTTGGAGGGCAAGCAGTTGCCGGCGGGCTATACCGCCGTGGCGGGCGAAGGGCCAGGACACAAGAACACGGCCCTGGGGGAGAAGCCGCCGGATGTCATGTACCTCATCGGCCGTGAGGAACTCGGCGGCGAAATGCTGACCAACGCCTTCTATGCGTACAACCCCACCGACGTGGAAGGCAACTTCCACGTCGTCCACGTCGAGTTCAACAAGGAAGGCTCCCGCGTCTTCCGCCAGATCACCAAGGAGAACTGCCGCCAGGGGGACAAGCCGGGCCGGCTGCTGGCCATCGTCCTCGACAATTACGTGTACAGCGCCCCGGAACTGCTCGTGGAGATCCCCGACGGGCGCGCCGTCATCACCGGCCACTTCACCCAGGAAACGGCCAGCGACCTGGCCAAGGTGTTGAAGTATGGC
The DNA here is from genome assembly GCA_026398515.1 of Candidatus Sumerlaeota bacterium. GTDB lineage: Bacteria > Sumerlaeota > Sumerlaeia > JAPLSS01 > JAPLSS01 > JAPLSS01. The sequence continues at coordinate 3,782 of JAPLSS010000494.1, forward strand.
GCCCTGCCGGCCGACCTTCGCCCGGGACAGAGCCGCACGGTGGAGGCCACCCTCGGCGCCGATTCCATCGCCGCCAGTCTGCGCGCGCTGTGGATCGGTTCGCTGCTGATCACCATCTTCATGATCGGCTATTACGGCACGGCGGGCGTTTTCTCCATCGTGGCGCTAATCCTAAACATCTTGATCTTGCTGGCGCTCATGAGGCTGTCTCGCGCCACGCTGACGCTGTCGGGCATCGGCGGCATCCTGCTGACCGTGGGCATGGCGGTCGACACCAACGTTCTGATCTATGAGCGCATGCGCGAGGAACTGCGCGGAGGGAAACCGATGAAGGCGGCGCTGGCCGCCGGCTTCAACCGCGCCTTCTCGGTCATCATCGACTCGCACATGACGACGATGGGCACCGCGCTGATCCTGCTGCAATTCGGCGAAGGCTCGGTGCGCGGGTTCGCGCTGACCATGGTCTTCGGCTTGTTAGCTAACCTGTATACGGGCCTGATCGTCACCTACACGCTGTGCGAATCGTGGTTCCGTTGGCAGGGTCATCTGACTCTCGGCCGATTCGCGTTTCTGGTCCATCCGACCTTGCGGTGGATTCGCATGCGCGGGGTTTCCTTTAGCATCTCCGGCCTGACGCTCCTTTTCGCCATCATCGTCATGTGGCATAACGGCGGCCCGAACTTCGCCATCGACTTCAAGGGCGGCTTGCTGGCGGAGACTGTCTTCACGAATGACATCCCAGCGGGCGAGGTAGACAAGGCTCTCGACGGCGCCGGACTCAAGGGCACGATGACGCAGAAATACGCGGGAGGCAGCCAGGAAGGCTTTGAAATGCTGATCCGCGTGCCGCTGGTGGCGAGCGGCAACACGATGGCCACCGAAGCGGCGGTGACTGACGGACTGACCAAAGGCTTCGGCGCGGAAAACTACAAGGTTCGCGGCTTCCAATCGTTCACCAGCGAGGTCGGCCAGGAGTTCTCGCACCTGGCGTGGGTGGTCGTGGCCTGCGGTTCGGTCGCCATTCTGTTGTATCTGTGGTTCCGGTTCGAGTTGGTCTTCGGCGTGGCCGCCGTCATCGCGCTGCTTCACGACCTGGTGCTGACGACTGGCATACTGACGGTCCTGCATTACGAGGTGAGCCTGGACGTCGTGTCGGCGCTGATGATCCTGCTGGGCTATTCGGTCAACGACACGATCGTTATCTTCGACCGCGTTCGCGAGCTGGCGCGGGAGACGTACGGCAAGGATTTGCGCACCATTTGCGACGACGCCATGAACCAGTGCCTGGCGCGAACGCTTATCACCTCGTCCACCGTGTTTGTCGTCATGTGCTGCATGCTCTTCCTGGGCGGCATCACCATGCGGCCTTTCGCCCTCGTCATGGTCATCGGCTCGATCGTCGGCACGTATTCCTCGGACTTCATCGCCGCGCCGCTGGTCTACGAGTGGACGATGCGCCGCCACGGCGGGAAACTGGCGCTGGCCCAGAAGGCGCAGGCTGGACGGGCCACCGCCGCCAAGAAGGCCCGCGCCGGCGCGCCGGCGTAAGAAGAAATGCGGAATGCGGAGTGCGGAATGAGGAAAGGCGAATTGGCGGAAACGTGATGCGCGCTGGAATGTGATGCCCGAAGAGGGCGGCAAACGGAGGGCGGTTCCTTTCCGCATTCCGCATTCCTCACTCCGCATTCGACATTTGATAAGGAGCAACGTGCGTTGAAGACTTACACCACCGACCACCTGCGCAACATCGCGCTGACCGGCCACACCGGGGCGGGGAAGACCACCCTCGTCGAGGCCATGCTGTTCCTCCACAAGGGCGTCGAACGCCTCGGCCGGGTCGTCGACGGCTCCACCGTGTCCGACTACGACCCCGAGGAAGTCAAGCGCCAGATGTCGATCAACGCCTCGATTCTGCCGTTCGAGACCAAGACCCACAAAATCAACATCCTCGACCTACCCGGCTATCGCGACTTCCTCGGCGAAATCCGCAATTGCCTGCGCGTGGCCGACGGCGCGGTCCTGGTGGTCGACGCCAACGCCCCCGTCGAGCCGGGCGCCGAGTTGGCCTGGGAATACGCCGAGGAGTTCCGCGTCCCCTTGGCGGTGTTTGTCAACAAGATGGACAAGGAACGCGCCGACATGGCCCAGGCCATCGACGCGCTGAAGGCCGAGTTCCACGGCCATTTCGTCCCCGTGGCGCTCCCCATCGGAAAGGAATCGTCCTTTTGCGGCGTCGTCGACCTGCTGCGCATGAAGGCCGTGAAAGACGAGCCCGGCAAGTCGTCCATCGAAGACATTCCGGCCGACCTGGCCGACGCGGCCAAGGAAGCCCGCGCCGCCGTCGTCGAAGCCGCCGCCGAAGGCGACGATTCGCTGCTCGAGAAATTCCTCGGCGACGAAGAACTGTCGCCCGAGGAAGTCGCCAAGGGGTTGCGCGCCGCGGTGGCCGAGCGCCGTTGCTTCCCCGTCCTGTGCGGCGCCGCCGGCCCGTCCATCGGCGTGCAGGCGCTGGTCGACTTTCTTGTTTCAACCATGCCCTCTCCGCTCGACGGACCGGGCCTGACGTCTCAGGAGGGCGAGCCCGTGGCCGTCTCGCCCGACAAGCCGTTCTCCGCGTTCGTCTTCAAGTCGGTGTCGGACGACTACGCCGGGCGCCTCAATTTCTTCAAGGTCATGAGCGGCGAGTTCACCACCGAGACCACCGTGGCCAATCTGGCCAAGGACAAGAAGCCTATCCGCATCTCGCACATCCTGATGGCGCGCGGCCGCAAGACCCAGGACGTCGACAAATTGGCGGCCGGCGACATCGGCGCGCTGAGCAAGTTGGAGAACACCGCCACCGGCGACACCCTGTGCGATCCCGCCGCGCCCGTGGCCTTCGCCCCGACCCGCCTGCCGAAGCCGACCTGCGAAATGGCGATCTCGGCCAAGACCAAGGCCGACGAGGAGAAGGTCGGCATGGGCTTGCACCGCATGATCGAACAGGACCAGACGCTTGAGCTGCGCCGCGAATCCGAGACCTCGCAGACCCTGCTCAAGGGCATGGGCGACACCCACATCGAGGTCGCCGTCTCGCGCCTGAAGACCCAGTCCAAGGTCGACGTCGACATCACCATCCCGCGCGTGGCCTACCGCGAGACGATCACCCGCAAGGCCGAGGCGCAGGGCAAGTACAAGAAGCAGTCCGGCGGGCGCGGCCAGTACGGCGACTGCCACCTGCGCATGGAGCCGGCGGCGCGCGGCGAGGGCTTCTCCTTCACGTGGGAAGTCGTCGGCGGCGTCGTCCCGACCAAGTTCGCCCCCGCCATTGAAAAGGGCCTCATCGAAGCCTTGCAGACCGGCGTGCTGGCCGGCTATCCGACGGTCGACGTCAAGGCCGCCTGCTTCGACGGCACGTTTCACACGGTCGACTCCTCGGAGATGGCGTTCAAGGTCGCGGCGTCGCTGGCGTTCAAGAACGTGGCGCCCAAAGCCGGCCCGATCATTCTCGAACCGATCGTCAACGTGGAGATCGTCACGCCCGAGCAGTACATGGGCGACATCATGGGCGACCTGAACTCGCGGCGCGGGCGCATCATGGGCATGGAGCACAAGGGCAAGCGTCAGATCATCCGCGCCCAGGCGCCGCAGGCCGAGATGTTCACCTACTCGCGCGACCTGCGCTCGATGACCCAGGGCCGCGCCTTTTACACCCTCGAGTTCTCGCACTACGACCCGGTCCCCGGCGAAGTGCAGCAGAAAATCATCGAAGACGCCGCCAAGCGGAAAGAACAAGGCGAGTAAGGTTTAGAGTCAGTGCTGTTTGCCTATAAGCGTGTTTAAGAAGGTCGCTGGTCGCTGCGCGAAGCGCACAGCTGCCATGCCGCATCTACCCGCTTTCTGAACACGCTCTAAGGCGTCTTTGGATCAATGGCACGGAGGCGAACCTTGCGCGACGGTCGTCAGCAGCCTCTCGGCGTGGGCGCGCCACGAGTCCTCCCCGAACGCGACCATCGACAGGTCGTCGGGAAGTCGCGGGCCGCGGCTGATTTCCCGATGCTCATTCGGGACAGCAGAGAGGAAAGGGGGATTTCATGTTCGGTCCCATGCTCCACTTCGCGAATGGCCGGGGCCTGTTGCCGGCCTTCCTGGGTCTTTTCGTGTCGTCCATCGCGCTGGCCGATCCGGCTGGCGCCGCCGAGTCGTCGGCGCGCAACCCGAACATCCTGGTCATCCTGACCGACGACCAGGGCTATGCCGACATCTCCTGCAATCCGGCGCATCCCCCGGAGGTTTCGACGCCCAACATGGACGCCCTCTGCGCCTCCGGCGTCCGCTTCACCAACGGCTACACCTCCGGGAATGTCTGCTCGCCCACGCGATCGGGTCTGATGACCGGGCGCTACCAGCAGCGGTTCGGCATCTATACCGCGGGCGAAGGCGGATCGGGGGTCCCCTTGACCGAAATCTTTCTTCCCCAGTACCTCAAGCCGGCGGGCTATGCCTGCGCCGCGTTCGGGAAGTGGCATCTGGGCCTGACGCTGGAATACAACGCGGTCAACCGCGGCTTCGACGAGTTCTACGGCTTCATGGGCCGCGGCGCGCACGACTACTTCAAACTCGACGACCCGAATTCGCCCATCTACCGCAATCTCGATCCGTTCGCCGACAACGGCTATCTGACCCACCGCATCACCGATGAAGCGATCTCGTTCATCACCCGCCACAAGGACCAGCCGTTCTTCGCCTACGTGGCTTACAACGCCGTGCACTTCCCGCCCGAGGCCCCCGAGGAAGACATCGCCAAGTACCACACCGACGACCCGGCCCGCAACATCCTGATGGCGATGCTCCTGCATCTGGACAACGGCATCGGGAAGATCATCGAGACGTTGAAAAAGGAGGGCGTTTACGAGAACACCCTCATCTTCTTCCTGACGGACAACGGCGGGGCGAAGGCCATGCACGCGAACAACGCTCCGCTCCGAGGCTTCAAGGCGTCGAATTACGAAGGCGGGTTCCGCGTCCCCTTCGCTGTCGTCTGGCCCGGCCATTTGTCCGCCGGGAAGACGAGCGACGCGCCTGTCATCTCGTTCGATATCCTGCCGACCGCCCTGGCCGCCGCAGGGGTCCCGTTGCCGAAGGACCGCATCATCGATGGCAAGAGCATCTTGCCGGCGGCGGAAGGCAAGGCCGATTCGATCCACGATTTCCTCTGTTGGAACAGCGGATCCGGTGAATGGGCCATCCGCAAAGGCGACTGGAAACTACATGGCATCAAAGACCAGATGGAGCTGGTGAACCTGAAGACCGACCTCGGCGAAACGACAACCGTGGCGGCGCAGCATCCGGAGATCGCCCAGGAGCTCAAGGGCATCTACGACAAGTGGCTGAGCGAGATGGCCGAGCCGGTGAAGGGCGGGGTGAAGATCTGGACCCCTGAGAATGCCGCCCAAGCCGCCAAGGCCGCAAAGGGCGAAGGCGACGAAGAGCCCGGCGCCGAGGCCGGGAAACCCGCGAAGGCCGGGAAAGCCGCCAAGGCCGAGGGACCATCGTCCAAGGCCGCCGGGAAAGAGACGGTCGAGTCGATGAGCCCGGAGCGGAGAGCCATCTGGGAACAGCGCAGGGTGGAGCGGAAAGCAGCAAAGAAGAGCGGCGCGGGCAAGGCGGAGGAGTAGGGAAAACGTGGCACAGACAGTCTTGTCTGTGCATCTGTTCGGGATCGCTCGACATGCACAGACAAGACTGTCTGTGCCACGATCGCGCATCTGATCCTGACGTAGGAGAGATAAATGATTCGTCGCATTGCGGCGGCATTGACCATTCTGATTCTTGCTTTGGCCGCCTGGTTGCCTGCCGCCGAACCGGCCACCAAAGCCGAACGCGCGGCCAAGAGGACGCCAAAGGCAACCACCAGCCTGGCGAATCGAATGCCGACCGACCTGAAAGTGATCAAGGACATCGTGTTCAAACAGGTCGACGACGCGAAGCTGGACCTGATGCTCTTCCAGCCGTTGGAGACGAAGTATGAGAAGGCGCCGCTGGTCGTTTACATTCACGGCGGCGGCTGGGGCGGCGGCGACAAATACAAGATTCTGGCCAATGACCACATCGGCGTCGTGCGCGAATTGAACAAGCAAGGCGTGGCCTGCGCCAGCATCGAGTACCGCCTCGCCGACGGCGGCAAGGCCACGGCGATGGATTCGGTGGCCGATTGCATGGACGCGATCGCGTGGCTCGTGAAGCACGCCGCGGACTACGGACTCGATCCCGCGCGAGTGGCCACTTACGGCTCGTCGGCTGGCGGGCACCTTTCGCTCGTGACCGCGCTGGGGAACCCGGCGGATTACCCGTGCGACCCGTCGTTTAATGACTCTCGCATCAAGGTCCGTTGCGAGGTCGCCTACTATCCGGCGACGACGTTCCTCGATGCGGAACCGATGAAAGGGAGCAATTTCGAGCGGCCTCAGCGTCTCATTCCGATCCTGGGCGGGCCGATCAAGGAGAAGCGCGACGTCGCGGCGAAGCTCAGTCCCGTGGAATTGATGACGAAGGACAGCCCGCCGGTCCTGCTCGTTCACGGCCTGCAGGACAAGGTCTTGTCGTATAAGTTCTCCACCTTCATGCGCGACCGGGCGAAGGAGATCGGCGCGCCCGTGGAGTGCATTCTCGTCCAAGGCGCCGACCACGGTTTCCGCGGAGAGGCGATCCAGCCGTCGTTGGAGGAGATCTGCCAGCGCAGCGTGGAGTTCTTTCTGAAGCATTTGACGGAAGGTTTGTGACGAAATCGAGAGTATGGAGTCCCGCCTTCAGGCGGAGTATCTCGTAGTGACGCCTTTAAGCGTTCCGTTCCACTTTCCTAACGGTTGAAGCCGTCATTACGAACTACTCCGCCTGAAGGCGGGACTCCATGCTATCCATACGGAGGGTTATCCCATGAATGAACGCACGACACCGGCCTCCATCGGGCGGCGCGATTTTCTGGGCCGGATCGCCGGTGGATTGGGAACGCTGGCCTTCGCGCCATCCGCGAGGGGGGCTGAATCCAGCCCATCGGCGGCCGCCGCCAGCCGGCCGAACATCATCATGTTTCTGGTCGACGACGAGGATAAACCGAGCATCGGCGCTTACGGCGGCAAGACCTGGACGCCGAACCTCGACCAGATGGCGCGCGAGGGGATGCGCTTCGACCAAAACTACGTCAGCACCGCCGTCTGCACGCCCTCGCGCTACAGTTTCCTGACCGGGCGCTACCCCGGAAACTCTTACAGCAAAGTGTACATCGACGCGTGCGGCGGCGAAGACACGCAGGGGTTCCCGAGCTTCAACGTGGCGCTGGAGTCGGACCGGATGAACGTCGGCGCCGTCCTGAACCAGGCCGGCTACGTGACCGGGTTCGTCGGCAAGTATCACCTGGCCTCCAAACTCGACCAGCCCGAGTTTTTTGAGGGCGACGACGGCCTCGTGGAGATTCCCAAAGATCCCCCGATGGAAGCCGGACCGGAAACCTCCGCCATCTTCCGCCGCAATGAACGCGCGATGCGGCGCTACCTCCAGGCGATGGGCTTTTCCTGGGCGAAGAACATCTACTTCGAGAACCTGCAGGCGCCGTACGCCGAGCACAACCCCGAGTGGACCATCCAGGCGGCCCTGGAGTTCATCGAGGCCAACAAGGACCGCCCCTTCTACCTCCACTGCTGCACGACGCTCCTGCACGGCGGTCCGAACTCGTGGCGGAAGTCGATGGACTACCCGCTTGTGTCGGGCGAGGGCGAACTGGACGCCCTGCCCGCCGTGATGACGCCTCGCGCCGAACTGCTCGACACGCTGAAGAAGAACGGGTTCGACCCGGATGGCCCGACCGCCGGCGAAGCGTGGCTCGATGATGCGTTCGGCGCGATCCTGAAGAAACTGAAAGCGTTGGGCATCGGCGACAACACGCTAGTCATTTACACCTCGGACAACGGGCGCGATGGCAAAGGCTCCCTCTTCACCATCAACGGCCTCTGCCTACCGTGCATCGCGCGATGGCCGAAACGGATTTCCGCAGGCTCGATCTGCGATGAGCTGGTCCAGAACGTCGACTGGGCGCCGACCTTCTTCGAACTCGCTGGCGCGCAGGTCCCCAAAGAGTATCGCATGGATGGCCGCAGCCTGGCGCCGCTCCTGGACAACGGCAAGGTTGAGGCGTGGCGCGATCACCTCTACTTCGAGATCGGCTACGCCCGCGCCGTGGCCACCAAGGAGTGGAAATACATCGCCGTCCGCTATCCCCGGGAGCGAATCGAGGAGATCCAAAAGGCCAAGCCCGAACGCCTGCCGCGGCTGATGTCGTATATCGGGCGCGTGGGCATCGGCACGCGCGGCGCCGAGCACAGCGGCTTCTTCGACGAAGACCAACTCTACGATCTGCGAAACGATCCGGAGGAGAAGGCCAATCTGGCCCGCGACCCGAAGCGCGCGGCGCAATTGGAAACCATGCGCCGAATGTTGATGGAGCATCTCCAGCGAACGGGCCGCCCCTTCGGCGAATTCATCCCCGGCGGCAACGCGGCGCCGGCCGGGCAGATCGACAAACAAATCGAGACGGTCAAAACGCTCAAGATCGAAGGCAAAGAGGTCATCGTTCCCGGCGAGGAAGACGCCGGGGACGGCGAAGCGCCGGGGACGAAAGCGGCCGGCGCGCCCCCGAAAACCGCGGCTGGCGCGAAGAGCCGCGCGGACGAACGCGCCAAGGTCCGCGAACAGAGGAAAGCGGAGCGCGCGCAGAGCAAGAACCCCGGAGCAAAAAAGTGAAGTCCTGGGGTGTTTCCTGGGAGCGCCGGCGTCCTCGCCGGCTGTGATCATCGGTTCTTCGTTTCATATAGCCGGCGAGGACGCCGGCGCTCCCAGGAAACGCCTGAAGGCGTCACTCCGAACACTGCCGCCTGAAGGCGGGACTCCATTCTCTCGATCTTCGAACAAGGAGATGGCATCCGTGAAACGCATGATCTGGCTTGCTGCTATGCTGCTGGGCATTGGCGCCGCCGGCGCGGCCGAGCCCGCCCCATCGCCCGCCGGACAGTGGAACGTCCGCGACTTCGGCGCGAAGGACGACGGCCAGGCCGACGACACCGCCGCATTCCAGGCGGCGCTGGACGCGGCGGGCGTCGGCGGCGGCGGGACGGTCAACGCCCCGCTGGGACAATACCGATTCAACGGCTCATTGAAGGTCCCGGCCAATGTGACGCTGGCCGGAACATGGGTGGGTCTGCGGTACTTCCCCGGCGAAGGCTCAGAGGAAAGCCATCGCGGCAAGGTCGGCGCCGGGACCCAGTTTCGGGTGTACGGCGGGCGGGGGCAGTCCGAGGAAGGAACGCCTTTCCTTTCGCTGACCAACAACAGCGTGCTCAAGGGCGTGGTCATCTCCTATCCCGAACAAGGCTCCGATCCCGAGCCGACTCCCTATCCCTGGACGTTGTTCGGCAAAGGCGACGGCGTCAGCGTGATCGACGTGTGCCTGCTGCGCGCCTACCAGGGAGTCAAACTGCAGGTCGCGCCCTGCCATCTGGTCCGAAACCTGTCCGGGTCGCCGATCCTGACGGGGTTGTACATCGACATGGTCCACGACATCGGCCGCGTGGAGAACGTTCACTTCAAGAGCGGCGCCGGCTCCAGTCCGGAAGCCCGGCTGTGGGCGGCGCGCCATTCGCAGGGGTTCGTCATCGGCTCGACCGATTGGCAGTATATGACCAACACCTTCTGCTCGTCAGCGAGACGAACCAAGGCAGCGTCCGCTTCAACAACTGCACCTTCTGGGGCGGGGCCAACAACGTCGCGCGCGTCGCGGGCAAAGGCTGGGTCAACTTCGGCGATTGCGCCTTCCGGCAGTGGGGCGGCCCCGAGGCCTCTCTGCCGGCCTTCGTCGCCGAGGGCGGCAACCTCCAAGTGCACGACTGCCAGTTCAACTGGAACGCGCCGCAGTTCGCTATCGGCCCGAACGCCAACGGCACGTTGATCGCCAATAACACGTACACCGGGGAGTGGCGCGTGGCGGCCCCCGACGGCGCCAATGTCCTGTCCGCGAACAACCTGCGCGCCGACAGCTTCTTCCCCGGGCCGAAGAAGATCGAAAGACCGCAACGAGACGGAGCCAAATAAGTTCATAGTGACGCTTTCAGGCGCTTCAAAGCACAACGGCCTAAACCGTCATTTCGAACTCCGTGTGTCTCTATTGTCAGATGAACGAGGAAATCGCCGATGACCGAACCGAATTGCACCATGCACTTAATCGCCAACACCCACTGGGACCGCGAGTGGCATCTCACCGTCGAGGAGACGCGGCCGCTGTTGCGCGACAAACTGACGGCGATTCTCGACACGCTGGACAACGATCCCGCGTTCAGCAGTTTTCTGCTCGACGGGCAAAGCGTGATTCTCGACGACTACTTGTTTATTTGCCCCGAACAACGGGAGCGGATCGGGCGTCTCATGCGCGCGGGACGGCTCTTCGCCGGGCCGTGGTACAGCCTCCCCGACGAGTTCATCGTCAGCGGCGAATCCATCATCCGCAACATCTTCATGGGCCATCGCGTGTGCGCCGAATTCGGCGGGGCGATGAAGGTCGCGTATACGCCCTGCTCCTACGGCCAAGTCTCTCAGATGCCCCAGATTTGGCGCGGCTTCGGCATCGACTTCGCCCTCTTCTATCGCGGCGTGCGCAACGATCTGACCGAGCGTATCTTCCGCTGGGAAGGGGCCGACGGGTCCCGGATCATGGTCTATCGCTTCGGGCCGACGGGACGGACCGACTTCTTCTGGGAGGCGCTGCGGCCCGCCGTCTACGACAAGGGGCGCGACCGCACGGACCGTTGGAACGAGCCGGGAGTCCTATTTCACCTTTGCGACGAATTCGATTATCGTAAAGATTACTACGTGCTTGAGCCGCCGGCCCTGCTGTTCCCCGACGAACGCCTCGCCCAAGGCATCGCGCGCCTGAAGAAGGACCATTTCAAGGACGTCCCGGTCCGCCATCATCTCCTGTTCATGGTCGGGTCGGATTGCACGGCGCCGCACCCGCGGATGACCGAACTGGTTCGGGAAGTGAACCGCCAGATCGAACCGGATGGCGATCGCTTGGCCCTCAGCTCCCTTCCCGCTTACGTCGAGGCGGTGAAGAATCAACTCTGCATCGAGGATCTGAGGACCTCGCTCCAGGGCGAGCTGCATGAGGCGGTGAAGGCATCGGGGTCGCAGTTGCTTGAAAGCGTCGTCTCCATGCGGATCTACCTCAAGCAGGCCAACGAGGCCGCCGAGCGGGCGATCCAGAACTGGGCCGAGCCGCTGGCTTCGATCGCCTGGGCTATTGGACGGCCGTATCCGGCGTCGTTCCTGCGGCGGGCGTGGAAAACTCTTCTGGCCTGCCACCCGCACGACAGCATCTGCGGCGTGTCGGTCGACGCGGTGTGCGACGACATGATGAACCGCCTGCGCGAGGCCCGCCAATGCGCCTCGGGCGTGGCCGAAGACGGTTTGAAGGAAATCATCAAGAACATCGACCTGGCCGACGCCGAGCCTGACGACCTGTTCCTCACCGTCTTCAATCCTTTGCCGTGGCGCCGCAGCGCGGTGGTCAAGGCCCACATCGACGTCCCCCATGCCCATGGCAAAGCCGGCAGCCTGCGCCTCCTCGGCCCCGCAGGCGAAGAGGCGGAAGCGCAATTGCTGTCCAGTCGCGACGTGGAGGCCGTCGCGCAACATCCCGACGACATGATCAGTTTGTTGCCTGCCACCCGCCTGGAGACCGTCGTTGAGGCGCGCGACCTCCCCGCTCTGGGATACCGGACGTATCGCGTCGAAGCGAAGCCGCGAGCCGTCGGCGCCTCCACGACTCTCCTGCGCGGGCCGCGAGCGATGGAAAACGAACTCGTTCGTGTCGAGCTCGCATCGAACGGAACGTTCACGCTGACGAACAAGGCGACCGGGCGAATCTTTCGCGGCCTGAACGCCTTCGAGGATTCCGGCGACGTCGGCATCGGATGGAACGCCATCGAGCCCCAACCCAACCGCGTCGTTCTGAGCCACGGCTGCCCGGCGGACATCGCCGTGGTCGAATCGGGGCCGCTGCTGACAACCTTTGAGACCCGCCTGACGATGCGCGTGCCGAAGGCGCGCTCGGCGGACGGCGTTGGACGCTCCGCCGAGGAAGTCCCTATCGATCTCGTCTCACGCATCTCCTTGCGGAAAGGCTCCCCGGCCGTCGAAATCGAAACCACGATCGACAATCGCGCCCGTCATCACCGTCTGCGCGCCTTGTTCCCGACGGGTCTTCCCACCCAGGTTGTTTACGCCGGCGGGCAATTCGACGTCCTCGAACGCCCGATCCGCAAAGAAGACACAAGCCGCTGGGCCGAGCGCAAGCACCCGACCGACCCGTTCCACACCTTCGTCGATCTGAGCGACGGCCGCGAGGGACTGGCCCTGGCGGCGCAGGGGCTGCGCGAATACGAAGCGATGGACGACAAGGAGAGGACGCTGGCCCTGACGATCCATCGCTCCGTGCAATGCAAGACGTACCTCTGCGCGCCCGAGCACGAGGAGATGGACGGCGCGCAATGCCTTGGGCGAAACACCGTTCGCTACGCCCTCATCGTTCATTCCGGGCGCTGGGACGACGCGGAGCTCTATCGCGAGGCGCTGGCGCACGCGCTCCCTCCGAAGGCGGCGCAGCACTCGAAGACCGCCGGCGCCATGCCGCGGGAGCTCAGCTATCTCGCCCTGAGCTCCGGCAATGTCATCCTCTCCGCGATGAAGAAGGCCGAGGACCGCGAGTCCATCGTCATCCGCCTCTATAATCCGACGAACGCCGTCATCGAGACGACGCTGACAAGCCATGTCCCGCTACGGCGGATCAACGTCCTGAATCTTCTCGAAGAGCCGCAGGCCGAAGCGCCCCTGCGCGACGACCGCACGGCGCTTCTCTCGCTCCCCGCCAAGAAGATCCTCACGCTGGAGATGATTCCGCTTCGACCGGGAAGTCGCTGAGAGAGACGGCGCCGGTTGAGAACGGAAGACGGCGAAAACCCGCTCGGCAATGAGGCCGCCCGAACGGCAATGATATATATTATATTAGAGCTGCCTTATGGATGGCAAGGTCATATCATATCGATCGGCGTTGCGTCAAGCACCCAGCTTCGCGAATTCTTCCGTTCGCGTTATTATGTGGGTCCGCATTGATCATTTTTCAGTCATTTTAAGAATTGAATCACAAACCTCTGGAACGTTTCTCCTGATTGGCGGGAAAATCGGCCATGAAGGCGCTCTTCCGGCCGTTGGAAGCCTCTTCCCACCGAAGGATTCCGCCGCCGCGGGAAGGTCTTGCCGGGGTAAGGCTGGGTCTTGGTTTCTCGATGTTCCTGCCTATCGGCCTTGCGTTTGCGACCATCGCCCGGCAAGCGCGCTCCGCGCTTACGGTAGTCGGTTCTCGAAGAGTCGAGGAGGCAGAAATACCGCGGCCTTGAACTATGCCAGGCGGGCGAGGATGACTCCCTTGTCGCGGCGCAGCGACAGCCATCCTCTGGACGCCCGGGCCGGGTTTGAAGGGCTCGTCCTACAATACCAGGATAGGTTGCTGCGCTTCTTGTTGTCCCGGAAAACGCCGGCGGACGGAGCCGAGGATCCGTGCCTAGAAGCGTTTCTGACGCTCTGGAGGAATCGGGAGCGCATTCGGCCGGGCAAAGAGGAATCCTTCTTGTTTGGCATCGCACGACGCCTTCTGCTGGCCCCCCGGCGGCGGGGCGCGGCGCGGCCAACCGCCCGCCGTGAGGAGCTGCCTCCGCCGGCCGCTCTATCGCGAGAGAATCCGGATAGCCTGGGCGCGGGCGCGGCGGCGGCGGATTCGTTGCCCTTCTACGCGCGACCGGTCTTCACCGCGCCGGCGAAAGCCGTGCGGATCGAAGACATGGTCCACCCTCTTCTGGCGGACCCCGTGCCGAACTCGCTCGCTGTCAGGGACGCCAGCGTGTTCGTCACCGGATCGAACATGTCCGGCAAAACCACGTTCATCCGGTCAGTCGCCGTCGAGCGCGTGGCGGCCGCGAAGGCCGTTCTGGACGCGCTGAACCGCGATCGCCTGCGTCATCTGGTGTTCGTCTCGACGCACGACACCGAACTCGCCGGTCTGCTGCGCACGGACTGGTTACATGTCCATTTCCGCGAATCCGTGGAGCAAGGCCAAGTGCTCTTCGACTACAAGCTTCGCCCGGGGCTCAGTTCGAGCCGCAACGCCCTGCGATTGCTCCAGGAGGCGGGCTATCCCGCCGCCGTCGTGGCGGACGCGCAGGCAACGGCCCAGAAGATTCGGCCGCCGGCCCCCCGCTAGGCGGATTCCCCGGAGGATCGCATCGGGGGAACGGTCCCGCCGCGCATCTTTTTCCTGACTCGTCCTCAAGATTGGACTTGACATTTTCCATCCCTAGTTCTACAAGTCGATCCGTCAACCTCCATTAGGCCTTTCCTATGTTATCAGGAGGAGCCTCCTTCGGCGCGCGGGTCCGAGAGGCCCCCGGGGGCTTGCTGAGCCATATCGCCCGGTTCCTGGATTCCACGACAGGCTCGTTCCATGAATTCAGGCAAGGAACTCGCACACACGCCGTCTGAAGCCACGCGAATAGCGCCTGCCTCGCCCGCGAGCCAAGGGCCGGCGCGGGACGCCGCTCGGAAATGCGGCCCGGCCGCCGGGGCGCCCCCGCCGCCCATTTTTCTGCACCCCCTCTGGGAGAAGGCGCTTCGCGAGGGGCTGGGCCAGGACGTGAGGATTCTTCCGCTCGTCGGTCTCTCGGCCGGCCAACCGATCGGCGCCTGCATCGTTCACATCGGGCGCAAGGCGTTCCTGCGGAAGGCCTCCAGGCCCTTCGCCACTCTGTTCAACGCGCAGTGGGAGGGGACCCCCGACAGCGCCACCCGCGCCGCCGCCATTTGGAGGCTCCTCCGCGAGGGCAGGTTCCTCGCGCTTACGTTGCGCGAATGCGCATCGGTCCCTCGCCCGAGCGCCGAGACGTTCCTCAACTATCGGCAAGACCTCCGCGATGCCGACCGGTGGAGCAAATACAGCGAAGTGGCGCGAAGAAGCATCCGAAAAGCGACCTCAGCCGGCACTGCCATGGACCGCGAGTTGCACCCCGCGGAATTCTACCGCCTCTTTTCCGCCTGCCAGATCGCCTGCAAGCGGGTCCCGTTGCCATTCTCGGAACGGCAATTCGCGACGTTTGCCGACATGCTGGCGGAATCCTCGAGACTCGAAACGTTCTTTGCGCGAGACGCGGCGGGGCGCGTCACCGCCGCCCACGCGGTCCTGCTGGACCATCCCGTCGCCTATGACGCCCTCTCGGCGCGGGATCCGGAGATCCGCTCCACGAGAGACAATTACTTTCTCGTGCATGAGATCATGAGTTACTTTTCTCGGCAGGGATACAGCGCCTTTGACCATTGTGGCGCCAATATCGCGTCGGTGAGGGAGTTCAAACGGCGATTCGCTCCGAGGGAAGTCGTGTTGTCAACCGAAACGCATGGAATTCTCGGAGTGGCGCGCCGGCTAACGCGGAAGTGGTTTTACGGGTAAAGCGGGAAGCCTCCAGCTTCCAGATGGCGGTTCGAATCCGTCCTTCCGCCCCAAGGGTTCCTCCGCGAGGGGTTCGCCATTGGGAATGGCGCTCTCGTCCCGCCGCGGCGCGCCCTTCGCGGATTCCAGGGCAACAGGAGGGGACTCAATGTCCGGCCGTCAAACGACTTCATCGTTGGTGGTTTTGACCGTCGCGCGGCTGCTTCGCGCCGGGGTCCTTGTGGCGATGCCGATCGTTCTCGCCTATGGAGCGCCAACCGCCAAGCCGCCTGACCAGGCCGCCGCCGAGGACGCCCCGACTGCTCTGGCCATTCCGTCTCTCGACTCGACGATGTCCTCAGAGCTCCAAGGATCTTCTTCGAGACACGGTCTCAGGATCTGGGAGAGACGCTCTTCGGCTCCCCCGTCAACACCGAGTATCGTTTTGCGAATCGCGGCACGCAGCCCCTGCGGATCCTCGGGCTGAAGACCTCGTGCAGCCGATGCACCGCGGCTCTTCCCGCGAAGAAGGAGTTGGGCGCGGGAGAGTCCAGTTCCATGCGGGTTCAGGTCAACACCAAGAACCTCACCGGGCCGCTGGCGTACTTCATCAACGTGAAGTCCAACGATCCCGTTGAACCGACGGTCGCCCTGAAGTTGCGCTTTGTGATCGTTCCGCAAGTCTCTTGGACTCCCGAAGAACTGAGCCTGGGCAAGGCGCGGCCGGGGCGGCCCGCGGCGGGGACGGTCGCCATCGACTGTCGGACGACGGCCCCTTTGCGGCTGAAGCGGCGGCCCTGGAATGAGACGCTCTTCGATGCGCGGATTGAGGAAGCCTCGCCGGAGTGGGAGGCAGGCGGCGCGCAGGCCGGCCGGAAGGCCGACGACACGGAGGGCCGAAAGAACCTGAGGATTCAGCGGTCCCTTCTCCGCTGCAGCGTGAAGGCGGCCGCGCCTCCGGGGGAGTTCTTCGACACGGTCGCCGTGGAAACAGACAATCCGCTCACCCCCGTGATCTCCATTCCGGTCTCGGGAAGCGTCGTGGGGGCATGGGAGCTGGAGTCGAACGAAGTCTTCCTGGGCATCCTGGAGCCGGGCGCCAAGGTGGAGAAAGATGTGCGGCTCACCTTGTACGATCCTGGCATCACGGTTCACCAAGTAACAACCAACGTTCAAGGCCTTATAGTGGATCCCCGGCCGGTTCCGGGGGGATGCGGCATTCATCTCGCCTATCAAGCGCCGGAGGCCGCCGGGGCGATTGAAGGAGCCGTTGAGATCGAAACCAATGCGGCTTCCTCCCCCAAGGCGTCCTTCGCCGTTCGGGGCATGGTGAAGCAACGCGCCCGGTGAAAGGCCGCGGCTTGGCGAAGGGCGCGCCCGCTCGATCTTGCCCGCGGGAACACCGTAACTGCCGGAGGCGCCGACGGATGGCGGCGAACTTGCAGGTGCGCCCATTGTATGAAGAACAGGCGGCCCAATGGGACGCCTTCGTCCAGCGCAATTCGCAGGGGACGTTCTACCACGAGACGCTGTGGCTGAACCTGCTGCGGCGACATATTCCGGATCAGGATGTTTGCATCTATGGCGGCTTCGACGGAGAACGGCTGGCGGGCGGGTGCGCCGTCCGCCGACGCCGGAGCCTGGCGCTTCGGTGCGCCCTGAAGCCCTGGGCGACGCACTACAACGGGGTGATCGTCGACGACGAGGCGAAGGACCGGGAGGGCGAGATCGTCAAGGCGATCCGCCACCATCTGACGAAGACATTCCATGTCATACAGCTGGTCCATGCGCCGCGTTTCGAATGCGTGTCTCGGCGCCAGGAGGCCGACTGCCAGTTCCCGGAGCGGCGGACACTGATCTTCCCGACCGATTCCCCCGGGGCCATGTGGAAGAGGATCTCGCACGACGCGCGAAATTCCTCGAAGCGGGCCCGGCGAGCTGGAGTCCGTGTCGTGGAGTCCGCGGATGTCCAGGTCTTGAGCCGGCTGTACTGGCTCTCATACCAGCAGCAGAACGTCCGGATTCCCTTTCGCCCCGACCAATTCGAGTCCGTGTGCGCGGGGATACTGAACGCCGGAAGAGGCCGGATGTGGCTTGCGGTCGACAAGTTCAACTCCCCGTGCGCCGCGGTCCCGGTGGGCTGGGACGACAAGCGCGCCTACGGCCTGTTCAGCGGAACCGACAAAGACCGAGGGCAAAACGGGTCGGGGCCGCTTCTTTGGTGGGAGATCTTTCAAGCCCTGGCGCCGCGCTTCCGGGAAGTCGACATGGTGGGAGAAGGATCGCCTTCGATCAAACGGTTCAAGATGCAATTCAACCCCACGGTCGTCCCCGTGTGCGAAGCGCTGGTGTTTCGGTCGCCGTGGTCGCGATGGTGGTGGCGCTCTATGGAACGGCTGCGCCGGGCGCCGGCGGCCTTGCGGGATTGGCGGACGGGGCGGAAAGACCGCGCGTCTTAGTCCCTGCGTGAATACATGGAGATTCCATTTCCCCGAAGCAGGGCGCCGCCGTGCTGAATCGCTACATGGTTCTTCCGTTGTTGGGAATAGCCTTCATTTTGTCTTCCGTTTTGAAGGCCATGGATTGGACGGCCTTCGCCGTGCAAGTGTCATATTATGGGATCGTGCGCGAGCCTTGGATCGTGCGCGCCATCTCGCTGGCGCTCATCGGGCTGGAATTCGGGCTTGGCTGCGCCCTCCTGTTGCGGCTGGCGTTGCGTTCCCTGACTCTTCCCGCGGTGTTTGCGCTGCTGCTGGGGTTCTCGCTTCTGCTGGTCTGGGCGTGGGTGTTCCGGGACCTGAAGGATTGCGGGTGCTTCGGCAAGTATCTTCCAATGAGTCCCGGGGAATCCCTGTGGAAGAACGCGGTCATGTTGGCGATGGTGGGCTTCGCCTGGTGGGGCCTTCGCGGGCGCAGCAAGCGCGAACGGGGCGAGCCGTCGTCCCTCCAAAACCCGCTCAAGCCGCGGCGGGCAGGACGGCTGACGCTGGATGCGGGCCGCCTGTGGCGCCTGGGCCTTCTGGCGGCGGGCACGTTGGGGGTGATGGCCTTCGCGGTCGTGAACCCATTCGCCCCGAGCGCGTCCGGCGAGGCTTCCGCGCTCGCCTCCTCGGACAATTTCGCGCCGGTCAACGAGGGTTCGAGCGATGAGCCCGGGGACGGCGGCGGCAAGTTCGCCAAGTATTCCTTCGAGTGGCAGGGCGAGCGGCTCGATCTTGGGATGGAGGTGTGCTTCGTCGCCATGCTGAGCGACTCCTGCGCCCACTGCGCCGAACTGGTCGCCTCGCTGAACCGCATGTCGAAGGACCCCAGTCTCCCCCGAATCATCGGCCTGGTGCTCGGAGAAGAGGAGACGCTGAAGAACTTTCGCGCGACGTTTCACCCAGAATTCGCCACCCGCCTGATTCCCGTTCTGGAGTTCTTCGATCTCATCGGCGACGCCCCGCCGCGCTTCTACCTCGTGGACAACGGCCGCGAGGCGAAATACTGGGACGAAGAGATTCCGCAGGCCGCCGCCATTCTTGAAGCGGCCAAGAGCCTCGGGACGCCTTCAAACGGGGGATGAACCGCGCTGGCTCAACGGATGCGAGACAAAGCGAGGCCCGCCAATGGCCTTTGCAAGCGACGCGGGGGCGCCGCTGGAGAAGAGGCATAGATGTGCGCCGTGGCGCGCAAAGTCGGAGACGGCCCTCTGTCGGGACGCCGCAACGATCGGGCCGCGGTTCGGCCCGCGCGACGTCAGTCCACGTGATCGGAAGAGCCGGTCGCGCAATGACGGACGGGTCTGACCGGCCTCAGCCGCTCTATCAATCTGATTCGATGACAGCGCGCCAGAGCCAAAGCCGCCACTCCGTCAATAAGGTTGGCGGCCGCCAACGCGCTTCTTACAACGACTTCGCCTCAAGCCCCTTCAGCAACGCATCTGGGGCCGCCTTGCTGGTTATATAACTCGTCTCCGGCCCGACCGCCGCCGGCAAGGCGATCGGACTGCCCAGAAGGTCGCGGCATTCCGCGCCGTCGATCTTCGGCAGCGCGCAGGTCTTGCCCGGCGCGTTGACAATCGCCGCCACGCTCTCCTTGCCGTCCGTGAACAGATACGCCCACGTCGTCCCGCTCAGCGGCGCCATGCGGACGAAGCGCTTGCCTTCGATGTGCCACGCCAGCGCCGAAACGGCCGCGGCCAGCGGCTGAAGCGTGCCGTCGCCGTCGATGCTGGAGAAGCTGGCATTGCCCAGTCCGCCGTGGCTGTGGAAGCTATAGAGGAAGAACTTCGGCACGCCGTTGGCCAGGCACGAGATGTAATAGCGCGCGCTATGATCGGCGAAATACCGGGCGTCGCGCCGCGCTTCGCCGATGGGGATGTGCGAGTAGAAGGTGTGGGCGTTCACGCCGGCGCCGCCTTCGGTGTCCCACGAGGTTTTGTCGCGCAGATTTTCCGGCAGGCCCGCGCGCCACATGGCCATGTTCCGGGCGATGGTGTCGTTCGGCCCTCCCGGCAACTGCATCACATACTGGTGATGAGTGAAGAAGTCCGCGAAATTGACCGCGCCGGAGCGAGCGCAGCCTTCCGTCCAGGTCGGGACGCTCCCCACGCTGGTCATCACCACGCAGTTTGGATTGCTTTGATGCGCCGCTTCGTAGGCCCGCTTGGCGACCTCGGCGAACTGCTCGGGCGTCGCGTGCACGACCTGTCCGTTCACCACGTCGCGGTAGAAGCCGAAGCCATAGGGCTCGTTCCAGATTTCCCACGCATCGATCGTTCCCTTGTAGTGCGCGGTCGTCTCCCGGCAATACTCGGACCAGGCATCCATGTCCTTCGGCACGTACTTCTCCATTCTCTTGGGATCGGTCTCTATCTTCGGGTCGGCGCGGCTGGCCCACCGGGGCGACGTGTCGAGCGTGCCCAGGATCATCAAGTGATGCTGGCGGTAGATGTCGGCCTGATCGTCGCTCCAATGCCACTGGCCGCGTTGGGGTTCGACGGCGTACCACTTGGTGATGTGGGGCGAGGCGTCGTGGATGCGCACCCACTTGAAGCCCAGCGCATGCGCCATCGTGGTTTGTTTCTCCGTGGCCAACACGTGGATGCCGAACGGGCTGTCGGGCCGGTCTTCATCGGGGAAGCGCGGCTTGTGCAGCCGCATGGCCACCGCTTCGCCGTACGGGGTGAGGGCGGCGCCGGCGGCGTCGA
>JAPLSS010001002.1 GCA_026398515.1 Candidatus Sumerlaeota bacterium
GAGCCGGCCCGCATGGAATTCCTCGACGATGCTGCGGACCCAACTGAGCCCCAAGCCGGAGCCGGGGCTGTCGCGCTTGGAGCTGATGCCCAGGCGCAGAATCCGGCTGATCTCTTCGGGTGTGGCGAGCCTACCGTCGGAGTCGCGGATGCCGGGGCCGTTGTCGCGGACGGCCAGGAGAGCTTCGCGCCGCGCGCCGTCGCATTGGGTTCGGACCTGAATGGCCGCTTCTCCCCCGCCGGCGGCCTGGGCGGCCTTGATGGCGTCGGAGGCGTTCGACAAAAGATTGAACAGGGCCAGTTTGATCAGCCGCGGCTCGGCGTTGCACCTGGACAGGCCGGGGGCCGCCGCCACCTCCAGGCGCACGCGGCCGGAAATGGCGCTGAGGAACAGCCGGCTGATTTGGGCGACCAGGTCGTTCAGGTCGACGTCCTCGTAGACGGGGCGGCGCAGATTGGTGAAGGCGCGATAGATGTTGACGATCTCCTGGAGGAACCGGGTGTTGGCCAGAAGATGCTCGATCGATTCGCTGAGAACCTCTTGGAGGCGCGGCGACTCGGCCAGTGGCGCGGCGCCGTGGTCGAGAATCTGCTTGAGCGTCGCCAGGTCCACCTTGGCCGTGGCAATGATATTGGTGAGATCGTGGCCCAGGTTCTCGGCCAGATTCACGCTGGCTTCGGAGCGCTGGCGAAAGACATTGGCCTGGTGCAAGCGCAGGGATTCCACGGCTTTGGCCGTCTCGGAGGCCAGGCGCGCCGCCGTATCGGTCGGCCACGAGGCGTGCGCGCCCCACGCGGACGGGTCGAATCCCAGGGTCAGCGCGGAGAATTCCTTGCTCTCCGGCGAGCGGCGGTCCAGGGCGCTTGCGCCCTCGTGGATGGGCCGGGTGACGAAGCGGAACGGCGAGCCGGGGAGGTCCCATGAGCCCTCGGCGCCCGCCAGCGAGAATTGGCGCGCTTCCGCCCGCGAGAATGCGTCGGAGTCGAGAGCGTTGGCTCCGGGCGCCAGATGGCGATGGACGCGAATAGTGAGCGGGGCGGCGGCGTCCTGGGAACGCATTTCGCGAATGGAGACAATCGGGAAGCCGAACAAGCGGCCGATCCCCTCGACCAGCCGGTCGTAGAGGCCGGCGGCGTCGGCGGCCGTCATGCTCTCCTCGATCCAGTCTCGGATCTCGCCTTCCAGCGCGTTGAGCAGGGCGTCGCGGGCCAGCTCGTTGTACCCGCGTTCGAGGCTGCTCGCCGGGCGGCGCAGGAGCAGGGGCTGGCGCCGCAGCGAATGCTCGACGGCGGAGGACACGCGGCGCAGCGGCAGAATCGTGAGGCGATAGAGGGCGGCGAACAGCAGAGTGACAAGCGCGGCCAGCCAGACGGCGTAGATGCGGTAGCGCGTGGTCAGGATTTCGATCTCGCGCAGGTTTTGGGGCGAGGTGTAGGAGACTTCGATCCATCCGAGCGGGATGATCTCCCGCGGGGTGTCGCCGGGGTGCGAGACGAATTGGCGGATCGAGCCTTCGAAATTCAGCAGGAACAAGCAGTTTCGGAACGAATTGCACTGGCGAATCTTGCGCGTCTGGTCGGCGGGCGAGGGTTCTTCGAGGAGTGTGTCATAATCGCGGTCCAGCAGGCGCACGCGGAAGATGCTCCAGTCGCGCGACACGATCCCCAGAAACAGCTCTTCCAGGCGCTTGCGGGCCCTGCCGCGGGCCTCTTCGGAGTCGGCCTGGAGGTATTGAGAGGCCAGATCGCCGTTCAGGTAGTCGTTCAGCGCGGGAAAGATGTCGTATTGCGAGCGGCGAATGATCTCGCGCTTGGCTTCCTGATAGTACGCCTTGTCGAGCTCGAACAGCGCCACGGCGAGCAGAAGCCCGTAGACGAGGAAGGCCAGCAGTGACAAGGAATTGCGGCGGATGATGGGGGGATCTCCCGGGAATCAGAGGATGAGTCGGCGGCGGGCCCGAGCCGCCGGAGGCGTCGGACCGGTCGGACGCGGCCCACGCGTCCGAGCCGGCCTCCTACCGGGGCTGCAGCGCCTGGTTGTAGCCGGGCTGCGTGTCGAAGGGCGACAGGGCTATCGGATAGCGCGTGTCCAGTTCCTCTTCGGGTTTGTTTTCGGAACCCGCCGGGGCTTTCTTTCCGGGCTGAGGCTCGCGATAGCCGCTCAGCGTCATGCGGACGATCGAACCGGCCAAGCTGCGCATGAGGGCGTCGCGAGCGTCGACGTCCAGGCTCATGTTCAGATTGCGGAAATCGGATACGTACGGGTGGCTCGCCTGCAGCGAGCCCAGAGACGAGAAGGGCGTCTTGAGGTTCCCGGGTTCATAAAGAGCCACGGACGCGCGAACGGCGATGATTGAATTGTACGAAAAGCGGTCTCTTTCGAAGTTATTGACGGTGGAGTTGTAGTCCTGGAGTTTGACCTTGACCACCAGGTCGGCGTCCTTGGGCTGGGAAACCACTTCCAAGCGCCCGTCGGCCAGGAACTCCTCGATGGCCATCCGCGTCCCGATCTCCTCCAGGCCGGGCTCGGTGCTCTTGTTCTCGAAGATCGGCACGTAGACCTTGTGCACCCACTCCGGCAGGTTGCGCGTCATCGGGATGCGCGAGGCGCAGGACGAAAGAAAGGACGCGGCGGCCAGGCCGAGAGCGATGGCGCAAAAACGGCTGTTCATGGGATCAATACCTTTCAAGGCCAATTGGGGCTATCTACCGCGCAAAGGCAGAATAAGGAGAAGGCGGAATAAGGACTGCAAACGGTCGGCTTTCATTATGCTGCCCCCCCAGTATTCTGCCTATCTCTCCTAATCCAGCTTGTCGACGACGGTCCAATCCTTCGGGAACTTCGCCTCAAAGAGTTTCGGAGAGACATCCTTGGGATTCAACTGGAATTCCTGGATCGTGACGCGGGTCGTGTCCTCGCTTTCCTCGATCAGCAGCTGCTTCGGCTCCAGGGTCTTGCGGTCGATCCAGACGCTGACGGCGTTGATCCCGGAGTTGTCCTCGAAGCGCGGAACGAAGCGCATGGCGGCCACGTCGTCGTTGGATTCCTGCTCGATCCACGTCACGTCGTAGGAGTCGAGGAGATCCTTGGGGGTGACGCCGACGCCGAGCAAAACCAGCCCCATTTTGCGGCGCAGTTCCTCGTTGCTTTCGAACGTGTACTTCTCGACTTGCTTGAGCTTGGGCAACTC
>JAPLSS010000167.1 GCA_026398515.1 Candidatus Sumerlaeota bacterium
TTACGGGCCGCCTGCAAAGCGGCCCCGATCTTGGGTGATACGGCTTGGGCGCGTGGGCGTTCTTCTACGATAGTTTCCCGGGCGCGAACACGCGGCAAGGGACATCCATGGGCGGCGACGCATGGGGGAGGGCCGCGGCGCGGGGGGTGACGTGGGCGCTCTACAGCATCGGCCCTGCGCGACGGGTCCAGCCGCCAGGCGGGGGCGGGAACATCCAGCAGTTCATGGCGCGGGATCCCGACGTGCCGCCGCTGACGGCGAAGTACCCGGGCCGGGCGTACGATCCAACGAATGGAACGGAGTCCTTTGGGTGGATTATCCGTTCGAACATGGGCGTGGAGAACTAACCCGCATTTGGTGGGAAATCCGGGCTAAGCGCCCTCATTCAGAGATCGGAAGGCTTTCCCGGCCGACATTCGCCGCGAACTCTGCGAAGGGAGGAAAACACAATGAAAAGCAGTTCGCGCTTGTGTACAGCGGGCTTCACCCTGATCGAACTGCTGATCGTCGTGGCCATCATCGCCATTCTGGCGGCCATCGCCGTGCCCAACTTCCTCGAGGCGCAGGTGCGCTCCAAGGTCTCGCGGGTCAAGGCCGACCAGCGGACTATAGCCACGGCCATCGAAACCTATACGGTGGACAACAATCGCCCGCCCATCGGATACAATGAGGGGGTCACGTTGGGTTGCTGGGACAACAAGCACAAGTTCGAGGCATACTATCGGTTTACGACGCCCATCGCGTACATTACCTCCATTCCTCTCGATCCCTTCAGCGAAAAGGGGCGGATCACCAATACGGATGTCAACGGCCCATTCTATTACAATTACAACACCTTCTTGACTGGCAACAACAAAGTGAAGGCCAAGGGCTACACGTGGTGCATGTTTTCCGCGGGGCCGTCGCGCATTGCTGACGCCCCTTGGTTCACCGAGATGGTCAACGGGTCCGCGCCGCCCACCAACGTCTACGATGCGACGAACGGCACGGTCTCCTACGGCCAGATCATCCGTACGAACAAAGGCATCTTCACCGGCAACAACGATTGAAAGGCGATTAGAGCGGCAACCACGACGGAGGGGGCGGCGCCAGGAACATAAGGACACCCCCTGTCTGATCCATGCGGCGGCGCGGGCGTCTATCCGCTTTGCGGATGACGACACTGCTCTCCGAAAAAGGAGGGAGGCAGCATGCTTAAGGATTTGTCAGGAATTGACGCGAGGGATGTGGAACTTCAGGCAGGCGGCGCGACATTGCGCGCGCGGATCGGCCTTCCACAGACCCCCTCGGGCTGGGTCGTCTTCGCGCACGAAGGCGGCGCCAGCTTGCACGGATCGGCGCTGGCCGCGGTGGCTCATCAACTGAACGAAGCCGGGCTGGCCACGCTGTCCATGGAACTGCTCACCCCGGCCGAATCGGCGCGCCAGGGCGCCGGCCTCGACGCCGCCGCCCTGGGCGAACGCCTGCTGGCGGGAACGGAATGGCTGCGGTCCGAAACCCATGGGCTCTGGGGCGTCATGGGCGCGGGCGAAGGCGCCGCGGCGGCCCTGTGGGCGGCGGCGGACCGCGGCAGCGGAATTTCGTCGGTCGTGGCCTGCGCTCCTCGGCTGGAAGCGGCGGCCAGCCGCCTCGACGAGGTCGAAGCCCACACGCTGTTGATCGTCGGCGGGGCGGACCGGCGGGCATTGAAGCAGGCGCGCTGGGCGCGTCGGCGCCTGGCGAACTCCGAGTTGGTCGTAGTCCCAGGCGCCACGCGGCTATTTGACGCGCCTGCGGCGTTGCGCGTTCTCTCGGAGCGCTCGGTGGACTGGTTCAAGAAGACCCTGGCAGGCGACGACCCGGCCGAGGCCGTCGCACGCGAACGCCTGGGCCGCGAGTCGAAGAGGCGCCTGGCGGCGGCCGCCTCGCTGTTCCTGATGACCGGTTGGGCGTTGGCGCCCAAGGCCGGCGCGGCGACCGCCTTCTTTGACGTCGCGGGGAATTTGGCCACGGCGGGAACCCAGGCCGGGCAGTTGGGGGTTGCGTATGTCTCCGGGGACACGGCCATCTATGTCGGCGCCGACGGCACGGGACACGTGACCGTCGCGAACCAGACGGGCTCCGTTGCGATCAAAGACTCGCTCGGAGGGGCCGGCAACACCGTGACGCCGTTGGCCTCCGCGGTCTCCAGGATCGTGGCCAACTCGTTGGGTCTGACCGGCCAGGGCGGCGTCACCGGCAACCGCTTCTATGACGTGTCCGGGGTCACGCCGGCCGTGTTCACCGGCATTCCCACCGTCATCGGGGGGACGGGGTTGGCCAACCAGAACAGCGAGACCCTGTTCAGCGTCATCGTCACCGACGGCGGCGCCGCCGGCACGCTCATAGGGAGCCCCTTCCCCGATTGGCTGGACGGGAGGGCCGGCGCCAACAGCATCGTCGGCAACGACGGCGGGGACCGCCTGCTCGGCACCGGCGGCAAGGACACGATCGACGCCGGCAACGGGGATGACTATGCGTCGGGCGGCGGCGCGGTCGATTCCATCGTCGGCGGGGCGGGCAACGACACGCTGGA
The DNA here is from genome assembly GCA_026398515.1 of Candidatus Sumerlaeota bacterium. Classification (GTDB taxonomy): domain Bacteria; phylum Sumerlaeota; class Sumerlaeia; order JAPLSS01; family JAPLSS01; genus JAPLSS01. Next base: position 2,555 of record JAPLSS010000167.1, read on the forward strand.
CGCCGGTCCCGGCGTCGACACCGTGTTCGGCGGCGACGGCAACGATTCGATCTCCATGTCGTCCGGCGATGTGAACAAGGTCAGCACCGAACTGGCCGACGGCGGGCCGGGGGACGACATCATCGAGGGCAGCCAGCAGCCCTCGTCGGTGGATGGCGGCAGCGGGGTGAATGTGGTCCTCAAGCCCTCCGAGGAGTGGGCCAACGCCGGCGTGACGGTTCTCTTGCCGGCCTCCATGACCATTTCCACGAGCGGCCCTGATGCCGGCACGATCACCGACCAACAACCTCTCGATCCGCAAAGCCCGTACACCCTGCAATTCACCAATTGCCAGATTCCGGGCATGGTCGGCACGGGCAACATCTTCGCCGCGCCTCTGCCCAGCGGGGCCAATTGGCTTAACCTCAGCGACACGCTCGACATGACCGGTTGGACGGGCCTGCAGGGCGCGATTCTTTACGATGGCAACAGCGGCGACGACATTCTCATCGGCACAGCCGGCCCCGACACGCTGAACATCACCTTCGGCAACGACTCGGTGGTCGGCGGCGGCGGCACGGACTTTCTGCGCCTCGATGCCAGCCCGGACGGAAGAAGCCTGGTTATCGACAGCAGCGGGAAGGTTGTCAACACCACGGCCCGGGTCGCCATCTCGCCGACGATCACCGGCGCCGCCAGCGAGAACATCGCCTACTCCTTCTTCTCGACCCCCGCGACCAACTGGACCGACACGATCTCCAGCATCGAGCAGTTCCAACTGCTCGGCAGCGACTTCAACGACACCACCGGGGCTCTGGCGGGCGACACGCTGGACATCAGCGCCGTGTCGCTGGCCTCCGCGGTCACCGTCAACGGCGCGGCCGGCCCCGATTCCGTGGTCGGCTCCGCCGGCGCCGATGTTCTCGCCGGCGACAGCCAGAACGACACGCTCCAGGGCGGCGCGGGCGACGACACCCTCGCCGGCGGGAACGAAGATGACAACGTCCTCGGCGGCTTGGGCGCCGACAATCTGACCGGCGACGCCGGCAACGACACGCTGAGCGGCGGCGACGGCAACGACACCCTCGCCGGCGGCAATGGCGCGGACAGCCTCCTGGGCGACGCCGGGGCGGACAATCTGACCGGCGACGCCGGCAACGACACGCTGAGCGGCGGCGACGGCAACGACACCCTCGCCGGCGGCGATGACGCGGACAGCGTCCTCGGCGACGCTGGCGCCGACAACCTGAGCGGCAATGCCGGCAACGACACGCTGAGCGGCGGCGACAACGACGACCTCCTGGACGGCTCGGCAGGCAACGACACCCTCCTCGGCGACGCCGGCAACGACACGCTGACTGGCGGCAGCGGCGACGACTTGCTCAACGGCGCCGCAGGCAACGACCGCTACGTCTTCGGCATTGCATATGGAAGGGACGTTCTTCTCGATGCGGCCGGCCAGGGCGTCGACGAGGCGCTCTTCTCCGTCGACACCCTTGGCGCGCTGTTCAATCTGGGCAGCCTCGATGTTTCCGACACTGCCGGAAACTCGGTCAGCGGTTCGAACGCCGAGATCGAAAGCGTCCTGGGAACGAACGGCGACGATCGCTTTGTCCTGACGCCGGGCGCCATCCCCTTCACGGTCAACGGCTCGGCGGGACAGGACACCCTGCAGTACAACCCGACCGGGCTGACCGGAATCAACCCGGCCACCCCGGCCGCCGGCAGCGGAACGATCAGCGCCAACGGCGTGCAGACCATCGCTTACGTCAACATGGAAACCGTCCTGATCCAGCAACTGGTCAGCGGCGCGCGCGTGTGGCAGGAGTTCGAATGATCTGAATCGCGGGCGGCATGGAAAAACGGGGACTGGCTCGGCGGCGCTTGCGCCGCCGAGCCAGTCCCCGTTTTTCCTTCACGCTCGCCGTGTGTCCAAACGCCGGTCCGGACGCTCGAACCGCCACTCCAGGTCCCGCAGCCTCTCCTCCAAGTCCCGCCGTTTCGTGGCCGATTTACACCTATCCGTGTAAGTGTCAAGAACCATCCTCCAGGCAGGACAACGGCGGGGAGGACAACGATCAACCCGTTTGGAATCCTGTTGTCTTGTCCTGGCGATCGTGTTTCTCTTCCCTCGGTCGATTATGCGCGTCAGTGGGGAGAGAGTCATGAGTAGCGCTGCCGGCGCCGAGCGCCGCGGCGGGGAGTGGGCGGTCCGGCTCGCCATTTTCGCGCTGTTTATCGCGTCGGGCGCGGCGGGCTTGATCTACGAGGTCGTCTGGTCGCGCCTCCTGACCCAGGTCTTCGGCGCCACGCTGCTGGCCGTCAGCACCGTGCTGGCCTCGTTCATGGGCGGCCTGGCCTTGGGGAGCGCGTTGCTGGGCGCGGCCTCCGACCGCATGCGCCGCCCCCTGCGGTTCTACGCGTTCCTCGAACTGGGGATCGCCGCCGGGTCGTTGCTCGTGCCGCTGTTGCTCCGCCTGCTGGAAAACGCCGCCGCGCCGGTTTTGGGGAACTTCGCCATCGCCTTCGCCGTACGAAACCTGGTTCTATTCTGTGTGACCTTCATTGTTTTGCTCGTCCCGACCACCCTGATGGGCGCCACGTTGCCCGTTCTGTCGCGCTTCCTGGTGCATCGCCGCGAATCGCTGGGGTTGAACGTCGGCGGCCTGTATTCCGCCAACACCTTCGGCGCGGTCGTTGGCACGTTCCTGACCGGTTTCGTCGTCATCGCCGCCTGGGGCGTGTGGGGCGCGGCCGCCTCCGCCGCCGCGCTCAACGTCGCGGTGTTCGTCGCCGCGTGGGCGCTATCCAATCGGGTCGAAACAACCGCCTCCGCCGAAGCTCCCTCCGCTCCGTCCATTCGGTCCATTCCGTCCACCCCGTCCACCCCGTCCACGCCGTCCCCTTCGTCCACCTCCCCCCGCCTCTATCGCATCGCCCTTGCGACCTACGCGGTTGCCGGATTTTCCTCGCTTAGTTTTCAAGTTGTCTGGACGCGCGGGCTGGTCTTCTGCTCCGACGTCCTCCAGAGTTCGACCTACAGTTTCACCACCATGCTGACCGTTTTCCTCGCCGGCCTGGCGCTGGGCGGCGCGACGATGACCGGCCGGGTCGACCGCCATCGCCGTCCCGCGCGCCTTTACGGATTGCTGCTGCTGGCGCTCGGCATCCTGGGCGGTTTGTCCGGCATCCTCATGTTCAACATCGCGCCGGCCTGGGCGCCGTTCGAGGCGCGCTTCGTGCCCGAGGGCCACAACACGCCGTTCCTCATCGCCACGCTGGACCTCTTCGCCAAGGCGGCGTTGGTTCTCTTCCTGCCGACCTTCGTCATGGGGATGACGTTTCCCACTGCGGCGCGCCTGTGCGTCCCGGACCTCAAGCGCGTCGGCGGCGGGGTCGGCCGACTGTATGCGTGCAACACGGTCGGCGCGATCCTGGGCGCGTTCGCCGCCGGCTTCGTGCTCATTCCGCTCTTCGGCATGTCGCACACGGCGCTGATCCTCTCGTGCCTCTACATGCTCATGGCGCTCGTCGTCTTCCGCGCCGATCCCGACTCCAGCCGCTTCCAACGCGTCGCCATGGCCGCCGTCGCCATCGCCGCCGTCGCGCTGTTCGCCGTGCGCCTGCCTTCGCGCGACCAGACGTTCCGCAACACGGTCCCCAAGTTGACGAGCATTCTGGCGTGGGACGAAGGCCCGCTGGCCACGGTCTCGGTGACCGAGGATTCGTTGGGCGATCGCGAAATCGCCATCGACGGCGTCGGCGTGGCCGGTACGAACCGCGTGATGCTGACCGACCAGAAGAGCCTCGCCCATCTGCCCTCGCTCGTCCTGGCGCAGCCGCGCGCGGCGCTCACCGTCGGCTTCGGCAGCGGCGGCGCGTCGTATTCCTACACGCTCTACCCCGAATACGAAGCGGTCCACTGCGTCGAGATCGCCGAAAACGTGCTGAAGCCCTCCATCCAACGCCTGCTCGAAGGCAGCAATCACGGCCTGCTGGATTGGCTGTTCCGGGTTCCCCAATACGCCACGATTCACGCCGACGCGCGCAGCTACCTGCGCTTCGCCCGCCAGCGCTACGACGTGATCGCCACCGACTGCACCGACTTGCGCTACAAGTCGAACGCGAACCTCTACGATTTGCAGTATTTCCAGCTCTGCCGCGAGCGCCTGACGCCGGACGGCATGGTGGTCGTCTGGATGCCGCTGGGCGGCCTGAGCGCCGACCTGTTCCTCACCGTCCTCAACACGTTCCACCGCGTGTTCCCCGACAGCATGCACGTCTGGTATTTCAACAACGACACGACGCACTACTGCCTGCTGGCCGGCTTCCAGCGCGCGGACGCGAAGATAGATTACGCGAGACTGGCGCGGCGCATCGCCCGACCCGAGATCGCCGCCGACCTGGGCGAAATCGACCTGGCCGACCCCGACAAACTCCTCGGTTGTTACGTGACCGGCGGGCCGCACATGGCCGAGATCCTCGCCGGGCGGCGCCTGAACACCGAATCGCATCCCGTCGTCGAATTCGAGGCCCCGCGCGCCCCCTATGACATCGCGCTGATCTGGGAAAACCTGCAAACGTTATACGCCAACCGCCAAAGCGTGCTGGAGCTGATCGATCCGACGACGCTCCCGGCCGAGCATCGCGAGCGGATTCAGCGGTTCGAACAGGCCGCCCCGATCATCGCCAAAGGCCACGCCGCCAACGCCCAGGGCGACTACTTCACGGCGACCAAGTTTTACGAGGAAGCGCGCCGCCTCACGCCCGACGACCGCGCGCTCGCCTACGTCGCCAGTTTCCCGCCGGCTCAGCGGGCGTTCAACTCCTCAGCCGATAAAATCTTCCCGGCGGTGCGGCTGGGCATGGCCGAATTCGCCCGCGCCGAACTGGGGCGGGGCGACTACAATCGCGCCATTGAGTACTTCACCTACGTGCTGCGGCTCGGCCCCGAAGCCCCCGGCGTCCTCGGCACGGCCGCTGAGCGGCGTCACGCGTACCTCCTGGCGGCGGTTTACACCGGCCGCGCGCTGTGGCGCCTGGCCCGCAAGGACGAAGCGCTGCAAATTCTGAACGTGGCGAAGAAGAACAAGGCCGACAGCGACGCGGTGATCCAATTCGAGAAGGAGGTGCAAGACGGCGCGACACCGTAACGTTCGGAGTGACGCCTGCTATGGCGACACAGGTTTTGCGCGGATTCGCCGATCGGCGCTGTGTTGGATTGATCCGGCAAAACCTGTGCCGCCATGTGGTCTTCATGCGTTCCCGGGAGCCCCCTCGCCGCATTCGCAAGAAGTCTCTATTGGCGGTTGACAGGTCGAGCCAAACGGGATAAAACTCCATTCTAGTTCAACCAGAATGGAGGGGAATCCATTATGGACATCCTGCCGCGACTCCTGACTATCGAGCTGCCCAAGGGCCAATCCGCCTTCCTTTGGGGCCCTAGGAAAACCGGCAAGACCACCTACTTGAAGATGGCGTTCCCCGGCAGTCTCTTCTTCGACCTTCTGCTGACGGATCGCATGCTGGAGTTCGCGAAGCGTCCCGCCCTGCTGCGGGAGCAGTTGCTGGCGGCCAATCCCGAAGCGCTCAGGCGCCCCGTCGTCATCGACGAAGTGCAGAAGGTTCCGCATCTGCTCGACGAGATTCATTGGCTCATCGAGAACCGGCGGCTCCGGTTCATTTTGTGCGGGTCCAGCGCGCGGAAATTGAGGCGAGGCAAGACCAACCTGCACGGCGGGCGGGCCTGGCGTTACGAGATGCGCCCGCTGGCGACCCCCGAGCTGGAGAGGCCGGACCTCTTGCAAATCCTCAATCGCGGATTGATTCCCTCGCACTATCTGCACGACCAGTATCAGAAGTCCCTGCAAGCCTATCTGCGCGACTATCTCAAGGAGGAGGTGTTTGACGAGGGGTTGACCCGAAACATCCCCGGCTTCTCCCGGTTCTTCGACGCCGTCGGCTATTCCCACGGCGAGTTGACCAACTACGCCAACATCGCGCGCGATTGCGGCGTGGACGCCAAAACGGTCAAGGAATATTACCAGATCCTGGTGGACACTCTCCTGGGGGCGATGATCGAACCCTACAAGAGGCGCCAGGATCGCCGCGTCATCACCAAGGCCGCCAAGTTCTACCTGTTCGATGTCGGAGTGGCGGGCGCCCTCACGCGGCGGCGGATCGCCGAGGAAAGGGGCGAGGCGTTCGACAAGGCGTTCGAGCACTTCATTCTCATGGAGATTCTCGCGCATCGCTCCTACAAGGATCTGCCCTACGACATCCACTTCTGGCGGACCAAATCGGGTCTGGAGGTCGACTTCATCCTCGGCCCCGGGGAGGTGGCTGTGGAAGTCAAGGGCGCCAGCCTAATCGACGCCGCGGACCTCCGCCCCATCCGTGCGTTTGTTGAGGACAACCATCCAAGGAAGGCCATCGTCGTGTGCAACGAACGCGTTCCGCGCGTGCACGACGGCATCGAGATCCTCCCGTGGCGCGAGTTTCTGTCCCGCTTGTGGGCCGGATCGGTTATCCTTTGATCCGGTGAGCCGAGGAGCCGTGCGGAGTTGGGAATCGTTCAGTTATTTATCGGACGGCTTCGTTTCGGCCGGCCGGGGGAGCGACGCGTATCGCTCTTGCGATTCAAAGGCCTGGATGATCAGCCGAACCGTCGGAATGTCCTTGGCGTTGCACAGGAGCGCCGCATCGGTCTCATCGCCAAGGCGCATGATCGCTCCGGAGAACCCCCGCCCTCCCGCCAGCGCCAGCCCGCCGTTCTTGTCGTAATACGTTCCGCGCAGCCCTTGATACGGCGACCAGAACAACTTCTCCTCCAGCATCTTCCGCGTCGTGGCCGGCGAGAGGATCCTGTCGCCGCGCAGGCCGGCCAGCATCTTCGCCAGATCAAGCGCCGAACCATACAGTCCGAACCATCCGATCCGCCCGCTGATCCCCGTGTCTTCGCGAACAAACAACACGCCGGGCAGTTTCTCCGCCCCGGCCTTGTAGTACAGCGTCGGCGCCACTGCCGCGGGCTTGTTGTCGATCTCCCCGGCGCCGATGGGCTGAAATACCCACTCCCGCACATACGAAAGATAATCCTGCCCAGCCATCTGCTGCAGAACGATCCGGGCAAACAGATCGTTGCCGTTCGAATAACGGGCCTTCGATCCGGGCTCCCAGTCCAACGGCGAACTCAGCAGGTTTCGGACTTTCTCCTCGACGCCCGCTCCCGCCTTTTCCCACGCGATCATCCCGCTCTTGTGGTTCATCAGGTTGCGCAGCGTGATCTTCTCCACTCCCGGCGCGGGCGTCACGTCGGGGAAGACCTGACGCAGATAGGGCCAGACCGGCTCATCGAGCGAAAACCGCTTCTTCTCCCACAGGTTCATGAGGGCGATCGACGTGATCGACTTGCAGATGCTGGCCAGGTGCATCTTCGACTCGGCGGTCATCGGCGCGCCGGGGTCTTTCTTCTCCCACGGCGCCCGCGCCCAGCCCTCGCCGCCGCTGGCGACGATCTGCCCCGCGCGCGCCACG
>JAPLSS010000037.1 GCA_026398515.1 Candidatus Sumerlaeota bacterium
TACAAGCCGGTGGCATTGAGGCCCGGCTCCTCCTACACGCTGTCCGCCTATCTCAAGTGCGCGGAGCCCGATGGCCAGGTGGGGCTCCTGCTGGGGACCTTTCCCGAGAAGCAACAGAAGGCGGGAATGTTCACGGGAAAACCGGCGACGGAGACGTTCCGCGTCGGCCAGGAATGGAAGCGATACGAGCTGCGGATACCGGGGCTGCCGCCGTCCGCGCCCGTCGAGGGCAATGCCGATCTTGCGCTGTATTACGTCGCCCTGACGCCGGGCGCCGGGGGCTCAACGTTTTGGATCGACGCGGTTCAACTCGAGGAGGGCGAGACGGCCCGCCCCTTCTCGACGGGAAAACCCACCGAGGTTTCCCTCGCGTCCAACCGGCCGGGCAATCTGTTCTATCCGGGCGAAACGATCGTTCCCGCCGCGCGCATCTATGCGCCCGGCGTCAAACAGCCGCTGGAGGTCACGTGCCGAGTCGTTGATTTGCTGGACGGAGAGATCGATTCAAGCCGGCAAACCGTGACGGTTCCGCCGGATGGGCATGCGACCGTGAATCTGAAAGGAATCGCGCCGACGCGACGCGCCTGGCTGACGTTTGAAGCGACGGTTTCCTGCGCCGGACGCGAGGAGAAAGAATACCTGAACGCCGCGGTGATCGAGAAGGCGCCGCCGCCGCTGGCGGACCAGCCGTGCCAGTTGGGCTTCGATTTCAACATGCTGACGTCCGCCGATGTCGTGGGGCCAGGCGAGCCGTGGGCGGAAAGCAACATCCACCTGAATCTCGACCGCGTTTTCCAATTGGCGCCGCAAGCCGGCGTGCGATGGCTGCGCATGGCCGGCGTTTTTTTCTGGGAAGGGCGCCGGTCGTGCGAGACCGCGCCGGGGCAGTTCGCGTTCCACGACGATGCCGTGGCGGCGGCCAGGGCCTACGGCTTTGAGTTGATGGGGACGCTCGGCAACGCGAACGCGCGGGCGGACTTCTGTCCGGAATGGGCGGAGGCGGGCAAGAACAGCCGCGGCTCCGCCCTCCCCAAACTGGAGGATTGGCGGCGTTACATCCGCACGATGGTCGACCACTACAAGAACGACATCAAGAGCTGGGAGATCATCAACGAACCCAATACCGCCTTTTTCGCCGCGGAGTATCTGCCATTGCTCAAGGCGGCGTATGAAGAGGCGAAAGCTGCCGACCCGAGCTGCCGGGTCGTCGGGATTTGCGCCACCAGCGACCAGTCGGGCGACCCCTACGGCTACGTGCGCGCCGTCGCCGAGGGAGGCGGAGTGGCGAACGTGGACGCCGTCTCCGCCCACACGCTGTGCAAGGGGCGGCCGTGGCAATCGCGCGGCGAAGCGATGAGTTGGGACTATATCGCCTCTCTCATGGGAATGCTGAAGGAATACGCGCCTCAACGGACGCTCCCCGTTTGGAACACCGAGGGGATCAAGTATGCGGCGTGGACGGACCGGCCCAATATCCCTCACGCCACGGCGGACTACGCGGCGCAGCGAATGAACAAAAACATGGCGCTGCCCCAGCGGTTGGCGGCGGCGTATGCGATCCGCGACTGCGCCATCGAATACGCCTCCGGCCTCAGCGTCCTCTTCCTCTGGGAATTCCGAAACGCTTTGGTTAACGCCAACATCGCGCAGGCCGGAGCGCTGGGTCTGATGGACTGGTTTTCCTTCGACGGCACGCCCCACGCCAAGTTCGTGGCCATGAACGCCTTCGCGCAGAAGATGCGCGGGGCCAGGCCGGTCGAGCAATTCGGCCTTTCGCCGCAAGCGCGATGCGCGGTGTTTGACAGCCCCGCGGGCCCCTTCGCCCTGTTGTGGCGCGAGAACCGGGACGAGAGCGACATGCGGTCCTACATCCTGCCTGTCGCCGCGCCAGTGGAGACGCAGGATCTGTTCGGGCGTCCGATGAAGACGGAGGAACGCCAGGGCGCGGTTCAAGTCCCGGTGTCGGAGACGCCGGTGTACGTGGCGGGGCCAAAGGGCCTCGGCGCCGGGGATCTCGCCGCGGCGTTGCGCGAGGCGGGACGAAAGGTGGATTTCGGCTTCGATTCACCGTTGGAAAACCCGCTCATCCGGCGCGGAAATGCAAGGCAATGACGAATCCGTGGGAAAGCGCCTCATGGCGCATGGCGGCACTCGGAAACACATGAAAATCGGGGGAGACGACGATGACTCGGCCATTCTGTCCGGCGATGTTTTGGATGATCCTGGCTGTCGGGAGCGCGATGTGTTTGGCGGCTTTCTCGCAAGGCGGCAACGCAGGTCCGGCCCCGAATCCGTCCGAGCCGGCGGCGCGGGATGTTTTCCAGGCGACGTTCGACGGGCCGGAGGGACAGGATCTGGCGAACATGGGAAGGGCGAAGGGCCGCGTTGCGATTGAAACGGGCGCGGGCAATCCCGGCGCGGCGCTCCAGCTCTCCGGCTCGGCCGGGCTCGAACTCGCCACGCCGATCCCGACGCGG